>NZ_JBHFNQ010000234.1:0-44127 GCF_041929345.1 Floridaenema aerugineum BLCC-F46 | reverse complement strand
AACCACGGGCCTTATGTCCGCTTAAAACTAAAACATTGGGTGGTGGGGGCCGCCTCCCCTCGCTAACAGGCGCCGCCCCCGCCAACAACGTACCTTAAATTTTTTGTTTGGTTGCGCGATCGCCATACTAAAAACTTCTGTAATTTGACAGATTTTTTACATTTATTTATTTTCTTATAATTGAGGAAATAGACTACTGCCCGGAGTTGGATAGATGGAAACTTACGATGTGGTAATTATTGGCGCAGGTCACAATGGGTTGGTTTGTGCTGCCTATCTCTTAAAAGCAGGATACAGTGTTTTATTATTAGAAAAACGCTCTGTTCCTGGAGGTGCAGCAACTACAGAAGAAGTCATCCCAGACAAAGCGCCTGGTTTCAAATTTAACCTTTGTGCGATCGATCATGAATTTATTCATTTAGGGCCTGTAGTTCAAGAATTAGAACTGGAAAAATACGGTTTAGAATATCTATTTTGCGACCCAGTTGTATTCTGTCCTCATCCAGATGGGAAATACTTTTTAGCGCACCGTTCTTTAGAAAAAACTTGTGCGGAAATTGCCCGTTACAATGAACGAGATGCTAAAAAATATGCCGAATTTACTAACTTTTGGCAAAGAGCGATCGGGGCAATGATTCCCATGTTTAATGCCCCACCAAAATCAGTAGTTGATATTCTTGGTAACTACGATCTAAAAAAAATCAAAGATTTAATTTCCGTCATTGGTTCTACTAACAAAACCCTTGACTTTTTGCGTACCATGCTAACTAGTGCTGAAGATATCTTGAACGAATGGTTTGATGAGGAATTTATTAAAGCACCTTTAGCAAGATTATCATCAGAATTAGGTGCGCCTCCTTCCCAAAAAAATCTCGGTATTGGGGCAATTATGATGGCAATGCGTCATAATCCAGGTATGGCTAGACCTAAAGGTGGGACTGGTGCTTTAGTTAAAGCTTTGGTGAATTTAGTTACTAGTTTGGGTGGCAAAATTCTCACCGATCAAAAAGTAGAAAGAATCTTGGTTGATAATGGTCAAGCTGTTGGGGTGCGGGTAGCTGGTGGCACAGAATATCGAGCAAACCGGGGGGTAATTTCTAACATTGATGCAAGGCGGGTGTTCTTGCAATTAATGGATGAAAGTGATGTAGATGCTGCCGATCCAGATTTGCGGGAACGCTTAGAACGTCGCATTGTCAATAACAATGAAACTATCCTAAAAATTGACTTGGCAATGGATGAACCTTTGCGCTTTGTGCATCATAATCACAGAGATGAATATTTAATTGGTTCAGTGTTAATTGCTGATACAGTGAGACAGGTAGAGATTGCTCACAGTGACCCTTCTGTTGGTAAAATTCCTTTAGAAAACCCATCGATGTATGTGGTACAACCAACAATGTTAGATCCTTCGATGGCACCGGATGGAAAACATACTGTTTGGATTGAATTCTTTGCGCCTTATAATGTTTTTGGGGCGGAAGGAACTGGTTTAAATGGTACAGGTTGGACGGATGAATTGAAGAATAAAGTTGCCGATCGCGTCATCGATAAACTAGCAGAATACGCCCCCAATGTAAAGACTGCAACTTTCGCCCGTCGCGTCGAAAGTCCCGCAGAATTAGGCGAACGTTTGGGAGCATATAAAGGTAATTACTACCACATCGATATGACCTTGGATCAAATGGTGTTTCTCCGTCCTTTGCCAGAATTAGCTAATTACAAAACCCCAATTGAAGGACTATTTCTTAGTGGTGCGGGGACTCATCCCGGTGGTTCAATTTCGGGAATGCCAGGAAGAAATTGCGCTCGCGTTTTCCTGCATTCTCAACAACCTTTTGCCCAAACTTTAACTGATGCGGCAAACTCGATTAAATCAACGGCAAAATCGATTTTTAAGACCTTTTAACTTGGTAGGGGTTCTGAATAAAATCTAAATTTAGAACTCCTACTAATTTCTTAATTACAGTTAACGAAAGAGCATTTTTAACATGAATGACAAAATTTTAATCATTGGAGGAAGCGGCAGAATTGGTAGCAGTGTGGCAGCGGATTTAGTCAACCACACAAAGGCAGATGTTACTATTACTGGCAGAGATGTAGAAACGGGAACTAAGGTAGCAGGAAAATTAGGTAATAAAGTCAATTTTTTGGCTTTAGATTTGGCGGAGAAAGAGAAACTAAGAGAGGCAATTACTACTAGCAAAATAGTCATTCATTGTGCAGGACCATTTCATTACCGCGATGCTAACGTTTTAAAGACTTGTATTGAAGAGGGTGCTGATTATTTGGATGTTAGCGATCATCGATCGTTCACCAGTAAAGCATTAGAATATAAATCGGCGGCGGAAAAGGCGGGAATTACCGCAATTGTAAATACAGGAATATTCCCCGGTATTTCTAATAGCATGGTGCGCCAAGGTGTCGAACAATTAGACAAAGCAGAAAAGATTCATTTAAGTTATGTAGTTTCGGGATCTGGTGGCGCAGGAATTACCGTAATGCGAACCACTTTTTTAGGTTTGCAACGTCCGTTTGTGGCGTGGATTGATGGAAAATGGCAAGAGTTGAAACCTTATAGCGATCGCGAAACTGTAGAATTCCCCGCACCCTACGGAAACACAGGCGTTTACTGGTACGATATGCCAGAAACCTTTACCCTTCCTGATACTTTCCCCGTCCAAACTGTAATTACAAAATTCGGTTCTGTACCCGATTTTTACAATTATCTTACTTGGTGGGTAGCGAAAACTTGGCCTACTAGTTGGATTCAAAATCCTAATGTAATTGAGTTTTTAGCAAATGTTAGTTTTAAAATGACTAACTTTAGCGATCGCTTTAGCGGAATAGGTGTAGCCATTCGTTCCGAAGTCACCGGGCAAAAAGATGGAAAAAACACTAAATATTGTTCTACTTTAGTCCATCAAAATACCGCAATAGCCGCAGGTTATGGAACAGGTAGTATAGCCGAATTAATCTTAGATGGTAAACTGAAAAAACCCGGAGTTTGGCCTGTAGAACAAGCACTTTCCACCGATTTGTTTGAGCAAACAATGGTAAGTCGGGGAGTGAAAATTCAGGAAGAGTGGCTTTGACACTCTCACCGTCGTAGGGGTAATTCATGAATTACCCCTACGCTGTGACGGGAGATTCTTCCTTCACAGAACGATGCCTCACAAAAGCAGTGCCCTTCGTAGCAACATCCTTTTAGAATCCCCTGCGTTTCTAACTAGGGGAGATGTCAAACATCGGTTTCCCCAGGATGTCGGAAATCTTCCCCAACAATAAACCTCGTTGTATTATCGGCAGGATATGTCTTAACGTAAATAAGACAACCATCTTTTGAAGCCGGGTTATAAGGGCAATTTGGTGCATACCGTAGCCAACTGTAAGTTGGGTAATCCCCGAAGTCATCACTCCAAGTTCCTTGGATAACAAAGATTTCTTTAAGCTCAGTCTCAACGACATTAGATAACTTAGTACCAGGCTGCCACCGTTCAATCCAGACTTTTTCTGAGTATCCCTCTTGCTCGTAGATGGGTTGAACCTCAATTTCTGCCACAGTTCCAGTTTGCCAAGGCAACTCGAAAATATTCGTTCTTACTTGCTGACGAGTCTTGCCACCGTGTTGGCGTAATTTAACAAAAGTTAGACATCCTTCATCACTAAAGGGGCGGTGGATAAAGCCTTCAGGATTCAGCATATAAGTTCCTGGTGGATGCACACCTGTTTCGTCTTGGAAGTTTCCTTCAAGTACCAAAATTTCCTCTCCACCTGGATGACCATGCAACGGGAAAAACCCACCCGGCTCGAATCGAGTCAGCATTGTTACTGGATGTTCTTGAACTTCTCCATCAGATTCAAAACAACCAAACAAAATCCCATAAAAGTCTGTTGGATGCCAAATTAAGGAGGTTGGTAGAGCAGATGTGTGGTTATGTAAGTCTGCGCGAATTTTCTGAGGTTGCCACAAAAGAGGAGAATATACCATGTTTGAATTTGAATTAATATTGGCGATAAAGGTTGTTATTTTTGCCAATTTTATCACAAAGAGGCTATTAGCTGAAATTGGAAATTAAAGATAACTAATGACCAATTAAACAAGCTACTTTTAGCAAAAAATTGTAAATTAGTCAATAACCTTAATTTGGTAGAAAATTTCCTTTCTTAAACCATACCGCAGTATAGTCAATTCGATGAAGGTTAAATTGTTCTCCTCTCAAACGTTCAAAATCATGTAAAGCTTTCTTGCAACCGTCCCAATAACCGTAGTCATCCACCTGAATCAGACCATTAGGAACAACGCTGTCATAAAGTGTATTAAAGATGTCCATTGTTGATTCATACCAGTCTCCATCAGCGTGTAGTAAGGCAATATTACCGATCTCTGATTTATATTGAGGCAATGTTTCAGCAAACAAACCTTTAACAGGTACAACAATATCTTCGACGTTTAACAATGTGCAAATCGACTTTATATTTTCTGCGATTGGAGCTTTTAAAGCGCCAACTCCAAATCCTGTGAGATTTGCGGGTATTCCGTTGTATATATCAACTTCACTTGGTTCAGGCATTCCTTCAAAAGTATCACAGGCATAAAGTAAGCGTGGGCGAAGGCTGTAGTGCTTAATTACGAATGCTAAAAGTGCTGCTGCTCCCCCTTTACAACTTCCACATTCAACAAAGTTTCCGGGAATATCTTCTATACAAACTTTCTTGGCTAGAGAGTAGAGTGAAAATAAACGTGCTTCACCTAATAAGGTATAGGGTCGGATAGCCGTAACAATTTCCAGGAATTCGTTGACTAAATCAGCTGATAAATTACTTACTGAATAGTTTTGTAAATGCTCTGGTAAATTCCAATTCACTTTGGGGTCGGGTTGATGTTGAACTGGCTCAATATTCCCCCGCCAAGCAACTCCCATGATTTGCATAGTTTGATAGATCATTGTATTCCACCCTTTCTGTTTTAAGTAATCTAAACCTTCAGCAACTTCGGGAGAATTCAAATCATGAAATAAAATTAAAGCATCTGTCTCTGCCAATTGTTCGCAGATTATCGCATCATTGAGTGGACTTGGAGCATCATGAGAGCCATCAATAAAAAAGAACGACCACTTGCGTTGTAATTGTTGTGCTAATTCCTCTACTTTTTGTGGGCTATAACCGATGACTAGATTAACCAAGTCCATCACACCTGCACATTGCAGAGAATTAGTTACACTTTCATAGATATCTTCTTTGGCTAATAGAGGGTCAATGACATCTAATTCCACTCCTGCTAAAGCTATATGACAGGCAGACCAACCATACCAACAGCCAATTTCTAAAGCTCTTTTACCTCTAAATTTTTGGGCAGTATTATAAACAATATTGGCTTCATCTCGACTGAGAAATCCCACATAGGTGTTTCTTTGATCCACATACCAATTGTGAGGAATTTCCCGTCTTAGATAAGGCCAATCGGAAGCACTGGTATCTTCCGCAATCATATTAGGGAAACATTTGTCTGGCTTGATAATTTCAAAACCAGGGGAAACATAATCTCTATCTGTTAACAATTCTCTGTCAATAACTTCTACTGTTTCTTTATTCATCTTTTCTTCCTTATAGGGACAACACTACTCCAGCGGGTCATGTAAAGGCGGCTCTAAAATTTCGCTTCTAGGTCAACCTTTAAAATTAACTCTGGCGACTCATTTACGGTTGTAAAGAGAGATGACTAATGACTAATTAATAAGCTATTTTTAGCAAAAGCTTGTAAATTCGTCAATAATCTGAACATAGTTTTTAATTAGGTGACGAAAATCAAAATTTTGTTTGGCATATTCTACAATTTCATGCCGATAAAATTGGTTCTTTTCAATTAACTCCCCGATTGTATCACAAACAATTTGTTGATTTTTTGCTGTAGAATTAGTTAATATATCATCTGGCAAAACTCGAATAAAATCTTTGTCGTGTAAGTTAGCACTAGCTGATTCAGAAACAACAACACATAAACCTGCTGCCATCGCTTCCAGTACTACGAGTGGTGCAACTTCTCCATCACTAATTAACACTAAACAGCTATAATTTGTGAGATTAGCATAAACTTGTGGTAAACTCCACATTCCTAAATGTTTTGTCGTCTTTCCTTCTCTAAAATCAGGATCGTCTAAAGGCCCAACAAAATCTAACTCTATCTTTCCATCGATCGTTTCTGCCAGTAATCTCTGTTGTTTTCTTGGTTGAATCCAACCTAAACAAACGGCTTTATTATTCCCTTTTTCTTTAAAATTCAACTTTTCAGTATCAATCCCGTTAGGTTGAACTTTGATATATCCAGAATATCCTTTGTTTCTAAAAAACTCTTCTGTTAGACGAGAAGGAGTAATTATCCCAGGCACGCTCATGAAAGAGGCAAAAGCTTGTTTAAATTGTTCTTCCCATTTATCTTCTTTCAATAAGTAACCATAATGGCAGGTTAAACAATATTTTTGCTGAAGTTTTTGATTAAACCTGTCTATAAAAGTAATAGCGTGTGAATGGATGAAATCATAATTCCCCTCATTCAGGTATTTGATAGTTATGTCAGGATCTTTCTCATTAAAAAAATCAACGGTATGCCCCAGATTTTCTAAAAATCTTTTCGATTCATTCATTAAAGTATAAATAGAGTTTGATAATGGTGGTTCCGGCGCATAACCCCAACCAACAATAGCAATTTTCATCAAAAACCTCCCTTGGGAAAAACTTCAAAGTTAAACAATATTCTCTTTTGATTTTTGATATAAACCAAAAATGGTCGAGAGAGCAATCCGATTTATCTGGGGAATAAATCTAAAATTATTTCACAAACACTTTATCACAAAGCAGGGGAGTATCCCAAATACTGCTCAGTTAAGCATTTTTGCTCGTGGAGGGGCGAAGCATTTGGACAGAAAATCTAGGGTTTGAAGCGATCGATTGTCGCCCAAATGCTGATGCCTACGGCACGCTTCGCGAACGCCCCTACTCTTAACCGAGCAGTATTGAGAGTATCCCAAATTTGCAAAAAGAGGGGAAGTGGCTAAGAATATTCTTTCATCTTTCCCTTTCTGCATTTTCCTTGTCCTGGCTTGGGTTGGTAGCTTAAATCACTAAAGGTTCCCAGGAAACAGTTAAGCGGATGGTTGAATATTCGTAATTATTGTCGCCCCTGCGACTCAAGTCATGGGCTAAAAAATATAGATTTAGTAACTATCCCAAATTACTTCTATACGCTCTTGGGCTTTTTGTAAGGCTTTTTTAGGAGACTCACCTAACAATGCTGCTTCAATAGCTCGACCCAGACTGTCTGAGAGACGGCTATATCCAGCAATAATTGGTCGATTTCCCGCCCATTTCATTTGTTCTAAAAAGACTTTTAACACAGGTTTTTGGGCGAGAAATTTCTGATAAGCTTCACTTTGGGCAGATTTGATATTAACTGGCAAAAAACCAGTTCCGATACTAAATTCAGTTTGAAATTGCTCGCTTAAAACATACTCTAAAAATTTCAGCGCTGCTTGCTCTCTTTCGGGCGTTGTTTTCATGACAAATACGTTTCCGGTGCTTCCGACTGTGGCTCTTTTTTTATCAACAGGTATGGTAAATACATCATAATCAACTTTACTTTTCATGATATAAGTCCAAGGCCCTGTCAACTGCATTGCCACACGCCCATTAATAAAATTGTCTTCCTCATAACCGCGATCTGGAAGAGAAAGTAAAGCCGATCGATCTTTGATAAAATCTTGCCAAAATTCTAAGGCAGCGATCGCTCCTGTATTAGTCAAATCAGGACGATTATTTTCTACTATTTCTCCTCCGGCACTCAGCAAAAAAGGAAACCAAGTAAAAACTGTCCATTCTCCCTTACCTAATGGTAATAACATTCCATACTGTTCTGGGCGATTGTCACCATTGCGATCGATAGTTAGTTTTTTGGCAACTTGTCGCAACTCTTTCCAAGTTTTAGGAACCTCAGTAATACCCGCTGCGGCAAATAGTTTTGGTCGGTAAAAAATCGCAACGTTACCACTATAATATGGCACCGACCAAAGATGTCCATCTAGCCACAATTCCTTAATTGTACTTGGGATAATTTCTGACTTTATTGGTAATTTATCTAGCCAATCTTCTAGCGATCGAATTGCTCCCAACTCTACAAACCGACCTGTAATTTGTGGATCGGATACGAGAAGATCTGGCGGAGCATTACCGACGACTGCTGTTAAAACTTTTGGCAATTGCTGTTCTGTTCCACCAACAAATAGAGATTCAACTTGAATATCAGGATGTTTTTTATTGAATTTATCTACCAATTTTTCAAACACATCCCGATTAGCAGGAGGATTAATACCTTGCCATAGTGTCAAATGAACTATATTATTTTCTTTATTGATGGAATTTTGACAACTGGATAAAAATACTAGACACAAGCTGAGGAAAGTTCCTAAAATAAAAACTTTCTTTTTGACCGCTAGTGCTTGGATAAAAAAGATTACGTAATTCAGAAACAAGTGTTTTAAAATCATAAACCTTATTTATCATACCTCAAATTAATCATCAACTTTTTCGAGTTGAAATAAATAAATTATATGGAAAAATTCCTCCTAATGATGTATGCTTAACAAAAGTTAAATCAAGAATACAAGTAAATCTATTGTGGCTAGTCATATATTGATATCTAGTCTGGGAGAGCCATAAAATTATGCAGATATCAGCAGATAAATTATTGTTTATTTCTACTCCTGTTGGTGCGTTAGGTACAGGTATTGGAGGTGGTGTTGAACTGACACTATTTAACATTACCAAAGAGATGACGCGACGAGGATACAAGGTGGAAGTTATCGCACCACAGGGGTCTGTAATGCAGCCATTTATTGTGAAAGAAATTCCTGGGGAATTACAGATACCAGGACAAACACAAACCCGTACTAGCCCAATTACTATACCAAAAAATTCTGTTTTGGCAAATATGTGGGAATATGCACGACAAGTGCAAGCTGATTATGATTTAATTGTTAATTTTGCTTATGATTGGCTTCCTCTTTATTTGACACCATTTTTTCATACTCCGATCGCTCATCTGATCAGTATGGGTTCTTTGACAGATGCAATGGATCAGATAATAGAACAGGTAGCAACTAAATTTCCAGGTACTATTGGCTTTCATACTCAAACACAAGCAGCGACTTTTGAGTTGAAACAGCAATGCACTTGTTTGCTAAATGGTATGGATTTATCTATTTATCAGTTTTGTAATCAACCAAGTCAAACCTTAGCTTGGGTAGGTAGAATAGCACCGGAAAAAGGACTAGAAGATGCTGTAGCGGCAGCAAAAATCACAGGTATTCCTTTGAAAATTTTTGGGATGAAACAGGATGAAAGTTACTGGCAGAAGATTTTTCAATACTACCCAGATACGCCAATAGAATACATGGGCTTTTTACCTACGATCGAGTTACAACAAGAATTAGGTAAATGTCTAGCTTTGTTAGTAACTCCCCGTTGGGTAGAAGCTTTTGGTAATGTTGCCATTGAAGCGTTAGCCTGTGGAGTGCCTTTAATTGCTTATCGGCGGGGTGGTTTAACAGAAATTGTCCAGGAGGGTAAAACTGGCTTTTTGGTAGAACCGGATAGTGTGCCAGGTTTGGTGGATGCTATTGGTCGGTTAAATGAAATCGATCGCTATGCTTGTAGGGAACAAGCAGAAGCAACATATTCTTTAGAGGCGATGGGCGATCGCGTGGAAAAATGGTTTAAAGGTATTCTCAATAGATGATGCCAGATCTTAATAGCCGGGGTTTAATGTTGGGATTTACTGGGTTAAAAAATGGGAATAATTCTTTCTAGGGACAAGCTATGCGATCGCCCCTACCTTAAAAGCAAACTTGGCACTCTGCCCCTACTCACTGCCAAATCCTTGGGTAAAAATGCCTTCCTTTTCCGATTGAAAAATGTATTCATAATCAAACATCAAAGAATGAGGATGGCGAATTATAGAAAATCCAAAATCGCTAACAACTTCAGTAGAAAAAGTAAACATGACAAACTCAATTAGGCGCTTGTCTGGGATCTTCGGTAATTGCACAAAGTAATCATGTTTTTCAAAGAAAACTTTTTCATGCTTGGGGACAATTACGCCATTCAATCTATGTGATTTTTGGATAGGTTTGATGATATGTTTAATAAAAGTTGCCGGAGATTTTTGCAAAGCTGTTAATCGTTCATGTTGCGCCCAACTCATTTGGAAAATCATTTTCAACAACTCAAATCCTAAGATGTAATTGAAAACGCTGTTTCGTTCTTTAGTACTTAGAACTAAACGTAAAGCTGATTCCAAATATAAATCAGGCTGGCGGCGTAAATCTTGAGAGGAATGAATAAAAGATTGCCGAACATATCTTTTAAGAAGTGCCTGATTAATTTCCGTTTTAATGTAAAAACTCCGCAAGTAACTTTCTAATAGCTGTTGTGCGTCTCGATCTTGTAACATTCGAGCAACTAAACCATCAGCGGTGTAATCATCTAAAAAGTCAGCTTGTACTTCTGGCGAAGCAGCACATAATAAATGACACAAAGACAAAACATAACGGCGTTGTTCCCAAGGTAGACTTTCAGCCCATTCTCTGGCAGGTGGGGGTAATTTTTCCAGCATACTTTTAGCAGTATTGGATTCAGCAAGGTGAGTTGTTGGCGAATTGAGTTCAGTCATAACCTGAAACCAGGGATAGAAAAGAAGAACTTGAGCAAGAATTTTACTAAGGTGAAAAAATGTTTAATTGAGCGCATCTCAAAAATTTACAAAAGCAAAACAGCTGCAAATTTCACCTTAGTTCTGTTCCATCTAACACTAGTATTCCCACATATCTTCCAATAAACCCACTCTTTTGTTTAACTATTTTTAACAATTAAGTAGGCTAAAAACCCCAAAAGTCGGTGACATCGTATCCGAGTTGATCTAACATCTGACGCAGTAGAGGTAAGCTGAGTCCGATCACGTTACTGTGACAACCGGAGATTTTTTCGATGAAAAGACCTCCTTTTCCTTCTAATGCAAAGCATCCCGCGCATTTGAGGGGTTCGCCAGTGGCGACATAAGCAGCAATTTGCCGATCGCTAACAGAAGCAAAGTAAACTTCTGTCACCTGACAACGGACTAAGGTTTTGCCCTGTTGTAAATCGATTAAAGCATGACCTGTTAACAACTCGCCAACTTTAGATCGCATTTTTTGCCAACGTGCGATCGCTTCATCTGCATCAGCTGGTTTTCCGTAAATCTCCCCATTAATTGCCAAAACTGAATCACAACCTAACACTAACCCCTGTGTTTGTTGCGCTGCCACAGTTTCCCCCTTTCGCAACGCCAAAGTTTTTACCAATTCTTGAGGATTGCTAATATTCACCAGCGACTCATCAAAATCACTAGGTAAAACAATTGGATTAATTCCCACATTTTGTAACAGGCGACGACGCGCCGGAGAAGCCGAAGCTAAAATAAATGTTGGCATTTTGTTATTAGTCATTGGTCATTTGTTATTTGTTATTTGTCATTTGTTATAGCAATATTTTTGCATCCGTTTCTATCTGTCTCCTACTTGTTGCTAGTCATTTGCCAAAAGTCAGGAATTACTTCCCAATGACAAATGACCAATGACAAATGACTAATTTAATAAACTTGGAATGAATCAACAACTTGCTGGAACTGATCTTTTACATTTTTCCATCGCTTTTCTGTAGTTGAAGCATTAAAAGTGTAAAGTTTCCCGTTACTAACAACTACACTAGCGAGATTATGTCGTTCTTGAGTAGGCAATTTCACTGCATATTCCAAAAGGTAATAAGTTTTTCCGCCACCTTCTCTTGCTTCTGCATTAACTAATTCTGCTTCTCTTCCCGATCCCGGAGGTGCGATCGCACTTTTGGATAATTTGTATCCTACCTCACCCGGACTTCCCAATTCTTGAAGAGTTTTACCTGATGCAACTGGACTAATTACCACGCTCACATTTTCTGTTTCTTCAATTAAATCATGAAACACCACATCAGGGCCATTTGCTACTTGCACCGGAATCCAACCATTAGGATATAAGAACTGGTATCCGTCGCTGGTATCAGTATAGCTTTTCAACCCGCCTGTAGGCGAAACGCAACCACTCAAGGTGACAGTCAGTACAATTAATAGTAGCGCTACAATTCGTTTGAGCATTTGTCAGATTCCCTCGATCGATGTTGTAATTTTCTAGGCGGTTATATTTTCCCATTTATGGGACACTTTTTCGGAACTAAGAATTTTCGGAGAACAGGTAATGCTGACTACTAGCGAAATTAGATGGTTCGATCGGGGTAAAGTACCACCAGCAATTGAAAATTGGTTTACTGTGGATGTACTTAGGGAAAATCGTCAAACAATAGAAGAACGAGAGGATTTGTATTTACTAATACCTGGATGTGAATTTTTGGGGGTGAAAGTCCGGCAAAATCGTTTAGAAACTAAGTTGCGAGTCACAGAATTTGGAATTTTGCAGTTAAGAAATGATCTAATAGGTGTAGCCGAAAAATGGATAAAAACCACTTGTGAAGATGCGAAATTAGAGAGTTTAATTACTCCAGAGATAGTTGCTAAAGGACAATGGGTGAAGGTGGAAAAAGTGCGATCGCAAATTCGCTATCTAGTCGCTGATGATTATAGTTTAACTCCAGCCTCCACAGCAGAAACTTCTCAAGAAGGTTGTAACGTAGAACTTACCCAACTAATTGTTAATCACCATCCTTGGTGGAGTTTAGGTTTTGAAGCTTCGGGAACAGATGACAAGTTAATTTCTAATTTAGAGACTGTCGCTAAAAAACTGTTTCAAACCTTCCCCGAACTAGAATTAAATTTAGTAAATTCCTATGCTTATCCCAAATGGTTATCCGTGTTTGTTTAATTGTGCAAACTAGATCCCCGACTTCTTCAATAAGTCGGGGATCTGCTTTGTACTTCACTTTTGCCAAAACCAATTTTTTTTAAGTTTTCTAATCTGTTGATTAGATATATCTTTGCCATCTGAACGGTAAATAAAACCTGTAATTCCTTGAGAGAAACGCGATCGATCTTGGCAAAAGAAAATCTCGATCGCCTTTCCCTGCTGTTTAACAACTATAAACAACTAACAATCAATACAATTAAACCAACCCGCAAAACCAGAAAATTATTAGCGGAATTTCGCATATAATCGGAACACTAAATTTTTTGAACCACTCCAGGCACAGAGGACACACAGAGCAGAAATAGAGAAATTTTCCCAGTCCCCAGTCCCAGTCCCCAATCCCCAGTCCCCAGTTACTCAGCCATTAAACTAATCTTACGCGCCGTCCTCAGAATTTGTCCTGCCAAAATTGCTGCGCCAAAACCATTATCAATGTTGACTACGCCTACTCCCGCAGCACAAGAATTCAACATTGTCAAGAGCGGGGCAAGACCGCCAAAACTCGCGCCATAACCAACGCTGGTGGGAACCGCAATCACCGGACAATCTGCCAAACCTGCCACCACGCTAGGCAAAGCGCCTTCCATCCCTGCAACGACAATTAACACATTAGATTGGGCGATGACGTGGCGGTTATTCAGCAAACGGTGAATTCCTGCAACTCCCACATCCCAGAGACGCTTTACCTGAAAACCGGAAAGTTCGGCGGTAACTGCTGCTTCTTCCGCCACTGGCAAGTCAGCTGTTCCGGCAGAAAGAATGCCAATTGTCCCGGAATATTGGGGTTCTAAAGCAGCGGGAACGGTGGCACAAATTCGGGCATTTGGGTAATAGTAAAGCTGAGGAACTTTTTCTTGTACTTCGGCGTAAACTTCGGGAGTAATTCTAGTTGCCATTACTACCGGATTTTCTTGTCGCATTGCCTGAAAAATTTGGGCAATTTGATCGGGTGTTTTACCGGGTCCCCAAATCACTTCAGGAAATCCTGTTCGCAGTTGTCGATGATGATCGATTCTGGCAAAATCGCCCACTGATTCAAAAGCAAAATGCTTGAGTTTTTCCATTGCCACATCTGGGCTAACTCTACCATTTGCAACTGCTTCTAGTAAAGATTGTAATGCTTCGGGTTGAGTCATTCGATTTTAAATTTTGGATTTTGGATTTTCGATTTTAGCCGATCTAATTTTCGGCTAAGGGTAGTTCGTAAAGGTTCCAGAATGCGCCGCCTAGTGCTGAGTATTTTATGCCTTTAATCCGATTTCGCACAGCTGCCAATGATAAAGGATTAACCAAGTAAATTACTGGGACTTCTTCCTGCACAATATTCTGGAATTGAGCATAAATTTCTTTACGCTTAGTTTCGTCTAATTCTTGTGCTCCGGCAATCATTAGGCGATCGATCTCTTTTTCCCAATCAGAAACTACCCAACCAGTTATCGGCGGTTGACCTGGCATTGGCCCTTGGTTAAAACTATGTAAGCCACCTGTGCTATTCCAAACATTAGCACCATCGTTTGGTTCCACTCCTCCAGTTAATCCTAGTAAATAACTTTCCCAATCTCTAGTATTAGAAAGTTTATCTACCAAGGTGCCAAAATTAATTGGCGTAAAATCAACTTGAATCCCTATTTTACTCAAATCTTGCTTGATTTGTGCGCCCATTGCTTCCCGAATTTTGTTACCACTATTCGTCATCAATGTGAAGCGGACACGATTACCATCCCCATCTAATAATTGCCCGTCAGCGTTATATTTGAATCCCGCTTTTAACAGCAATTCCTTAGCTTTTTCGGGATTGTAATCATAAACTTTTAGCCCTTTTTCTGGAGGTAGGTAATAGGGACTTTGTACGGAAATAGGAGAATTTTGTGGTTTACCTAATCCGCGAAAAGTGTTGTTAATCATGGTTTGGCGATCGATCGCATAAGCCACCGCTTGCCGAAACTCCTTACTATTAAACCATCGCGACTTAACCGGATTTACAATTGGCTCTCCCTTGGCATTTTTCGCCTTATTTAAGTTAAAGGAAATAAAATTTGTTCCCGAAGCAGGCCCACCATTATAAATTGTAAAGTTACCCCGTTTCTCTTCTCGCTTTACTAGAGAAAAGATGTCTGGTGATATAGCGATCGAATCCAAACTTCCTGAACGGAATTGCATTAAAGAAACATCGGTCGATTCTACAATTTGCCAAACCATTCTTTCAATATATGGCTGTTGCTTACCTTGGCTATCTTTCCGCCAAAAATAAGGATTTCGCTTAAAGATAATCCGCTGACTTGTGTCGTATCTTTCTAAAGTGTATGGCCCATTAACTACTATTTCGCTAGGCGGTGTAGCAACTCCCCAAGTTGTCAGAAATACAGGTTTACCATCTCGGTTTTTCTCATTAACATATTTCCTTAAAATATGTGCTGGTAATATCGGCACTCCAGTCACTCTTAAAAATGGGGCAAAAGGTTCAGGAACAGTAAATTCTATTCTCCGATCGTCTAATTTTTTAACTGTTGGTAAAGCGCGATTTTGACCAATTCTCAATACATCTCTAGTATCAGTGGGAATTGCTTCATTCAAGTAAACTTCATTGTAAGTAAAAATTACATCATCTACCGTTAAAGGTTTGCCATCTGACCATTTCAAATTCGGTTTAATAGTAAAAACTATCTTTTTCTTATCTTCCGAAATTGCCCAAGATTGAGCTAAAGCTGGTTCAATTTTACCTGTTAATCCATTTTCCGTAACCAACCCTTCAAACATCACGCTAGTAGGACTAGGTGCTTCCTGAACGAAAGGCGGATTAAAAGTTTTCGGATCGCTAAGTACGCTAGTAACAACTTGCGGAACTTGGGCACTTGCACTTTTTATTCTTAAGGCGTTACAACTGGTAAGGGCGATCGCGCCCATGAACAACAACACCAACAAAAATCCCAAAACTCTTATTCTTTTAATAGCCGAGTATCTCATCTTTTATCTTCTCTAAAAATTAGCTAATCTACTGAGTCTGTAGCCAACCCAGAAAATTTTGGGTTCTGCTAAAATAATTTATACCTGCATCACGCAGAACTTGTTGAACTGCTGGCGTGCCAAAATCTCTAGTGTTTCCACTTAGAAAAACTTTGCTCTCATCTGGATGTAAAGTTGCATGATTTAATATGAATTTGATAATCAAATTATCTATAAGATCATCTTTAACCATCAAAGTCTCCGGTTGTGAAAGACTTATTTGCGATATCACTTTCCAACACTACCTCAGATTTTGTTGTTCCATCCGCTAACAGTTGTAATAAACCAATTTCTTCTACTCTATCTGATGCAGGTGGCTTTTCTGATTTCCAATGATAAGCTAAATCTCGTAACCACGCTTCCAACAATGTTTCAAAATATGGATCAAAAATTCGTTTATTAGCAAATTCAGGATCGTAGTGGCTAAGTACATCCGCAGTTTTGAGAGTCAACAAAGGTTCTGAGACATTAACACTTTCTCCTGAAAAAATTTCAATCTCTGACAAATCAGCTAACATCACAAAAGGGATAACTGGATTCAAAGATTGCCAGTAAGACTTTAGTTGGGAGAAAGCTTGCTGTTTTGCTTGATGATTTTTAAATCCTAAAGCTTTTACCTCAGCAATTAAAATTGCTTGTTCTTCACTATTGTAGGCGATAATATCTATCTGTCTTTGAGGAATATAATTTGCTGTTTCCATTACTTCAATCCTTTTAACAAATCTCAGGTTTCAAGTGATTTAATCAGCTGCTACCAGCAAAGCTACAGAATAGGCACAAATTCCTTCTTCCCTTCCTTCAGGGCCTAATTTTTCGTTAGTAGTGGCTTTAATGCCAACTTGGTCAGGTTTTAATTCTAAAACAGTTGCTATGCGATCGCGCATTGCCGAAATATGCGGTTTCAATTTCGGGCGTTCCGCCACTATTACCGAGTCAATATTACTTACTCGCCAACCTTTTTCCCGGACAAGTCGATCGACCTGACTTAACAACATTAAACTATCAGCCCCCGCCCATTTCGGATCGCTGGGCGGAAAATAATGACCGATATCCCCCAAACTCAACGCCCCCAGCATTGCATCCATTATGGCGTGAGTCAGGACATCAGCATCGCTATGTCCCAATAACCCCAATTCATGAGAAATCTGGACACCTCCCAAAATCAAAGGTCGTCCAGATACTAATCGATGTATATCGTAACCGTTACCTATGCGAATGTTCATGCTATCTGCATCATATTTGCGTACTCACTTAACATTTCATCATAAGTTAGGCTTTCTGTCTCAGATTGCGGAGTCCAAAGTAACTCAAAAATGGAAAGATATTCTGGTGGAGTCGCCGCAATTTTTTCTAATGCTTGCTTCAAATCTTGGATTGAGTAAACATCGCCAAACAAAGGGCGATCGTTTTCTGTGCCAATTAATAAAGTAACAACAATGTATGTCCCAGGTTCTTGATCTGGTTTAACATCTTGTTTAAGTTGGCGAACTTTCCCCTTAACATTAGACAAGGTTTCTGCACTAAATTTCGTGCGTTCTTCTATGGAAATTTGATTGAAGAGTTTTTCCGCTTCTGACCGACTCTTCACCGTTTTAGAACTAGCAGAAACGTGCGTCCAATTTTCTGGAGTTCGCAACAATGCTAACACAGATTCCTGCATTAATTCGGTTAATCCTTCAGGAGTACTCGTATCAATTTGCAAGCTTAAATCTGTTAATTGTTTTTGGACAGCATGGGCTTGTGCTAATAACCCTATTTGCACTTTAGTCACAGTAACAATATTATTATCTAACTCTTTGTTGCCAGTCGAATAAGTTACTATTTCCTCACCAGAACTGTTATTGCCGCTAGCTGACTTTTTCAGGCTGGAAGCAAGCACAAACACAAAAAATCCCAGCATTAAAACTAACACAATCATCGGCAACGGTGAAAAATAGTAACCGTAGCCCCCGCCATAATAACCACCGGGCGCAACATATACATTCGTCGGACTTGTATAAGTAGGACTATTGCGATAACCTCCTGAATCATTATCAGAAAATCCTCGACTCGGAGCACTGCGGGAAGGCGAAGACCTATTGAAAGAACCCCCACCACTGCGCCCCCCGCCACGTTTAGCTAATGCTTCCTGACCCACATTTAAGCTTACCTGTTTGTGTGTTGGCGTAAACTCAATGTTGACTGCATTAACTAGCAAAACGGAAAGGGCAGCTGTACACCAAAATTGCAACTTAGATTTCATTTTCATATTTCAAATAAAGAAGCTTTACTCCGATCTTAGTTCTCGATCTAGGTTGCCCCTGCCCGCACAGACAATTTGCTTTCTTAATATTTCTTTATATATTTTCTGTCTTGGGATAGATGCAACTCAAAATTTTCTATTTTCTGGTTTAATCAGCGGCTTCCCCGCCCGATCGTTCCAACCAAATATTATATAAATCAGGACGACGATCGCGAGTTCTCTCAATTTGCTGTTGCAATCTCCAACGGGCAATCTGAGCGTGATTTCCTGATAGTAATACATCTGGAACACGCCAACCGCGAAATTCCGGCGGGCGGGTGTATTGCGGGTAATCTAACAAAATAGCTTCAAAACTTTCGGTTTTCAAAGATTCTTCTTTCCCCACCGTTCCAGGTAGTAACCGTACTACACCATTAATTAACGTTAATGCGGGAATTTCTCCACAAGTTAAGATAAAATCTCCCAAAGATACCTCACGAGTCACTAAATTTAACACTCGTTCATCAACCCCTTCGTAATGACCACAAATAATTACAAGTTGGTCATAATTTGTCGCCAATTCTTTTAATAATGGTTGATTGAGAGTTTCCCCTTGGGGAGTCATTAAAATCACATCTCTTTTTGGTAAAATTGGCAAAGATTCCACAGCCGCAAAGATCGGTTCTGGCTTCATTAACATTCCCACGCCACCACCGTAAGGTTCGTCATCTACTCGACGATGCTTATCTGTGGCATAATCTCTGGGATTTACCAGATTTACAGCAGCAATCTGTTTCGCTAAAGCTTTACCCAACAACCCCGAACTCAGAGGGGAGGTGAAAAAATCGGGAAACAGGGTAACAACATCTATCCGCACAATTTTACAATTTTAAAGGAACAACTGTATAGTTTAGCTATAAAAGTTACCAAAAGCTTACAATAATAGTGTTAAAAATTAGGACTCATTACCAATTCGTTTAAATTGCAGGCTGGCAAATTTTTGATCTCGATACTATCAGATTGTCAGATCTCCCTAATTTGTAAATATTGGCTAATTTCTCACAACCAAGGACAAAAAAATTCATAAATGTTTAATAATAGGTTTTATAAACTACTATTATGTGTTAAAGATTACGATCTAGAGCGTTAACCATACTAGTACTGAATTCTGAGTAGGGAGTTACTTACTTTAGGATTGTTAGCTTTCTCTTCATAATCGCAGGAGATGAGAAGGTGGAACTCAGGACTAAAAATGAGGAGAATAAACATTTGTCAAGTATGGCTTAAAACTCAGGCTAACCGGAGAAGAGGAAACATAGAATGCTGCAATTAGAAGTTCAAGTACAGGAACAGAGAAAGCCCCAACCCATGAAAACAGCAGTGATGGTGATTGGTGGTGCTGAAGATAAAGTACATGGTAGAGAGATTCTCCACGCTTTCTTTAATCGTTCTGGGGGAAGTGATGCTCAAATAGCAATCATACCATCAGCTTCCCGTGAACCTGCGATTATTGGCGAAAGATACCGATCGATATTTCAGGATATGGGGGCGAAGCGGATCGAGTTGTTGGATATTCGCGATCGCGTCCAGTGCGAAGAACCCGCTTACCATGAATTCTTAGAAGTTTGTACAGGCGTATTTATGACAGGCGGCGATCAGCTGAGATTATGCGGGCTGCTGGCTGATACGCCCTTTATGGAAAAATTACGCTTGGGTGTTTGGCAAGGTAGACTGACTTTAGCCGGAACTAGCGCAGGTGCAGCGGTAATGGGACACCACATGATCGCAGGTGGTGGAAGTGGCGAATGTCCCAACCGTTCTTTAGTAGATATGGCGACGGGTTTAGGTTTCTTACCAGAAGTAATTGTCGATCAACATTTCCACAATCGGAATCGCATGGCAAGATTAATGAGTGCTGTTTCCGCCCATCCCGATCGCTTGGGGATCGGTATTGATGAAGATACCTGCGCTTTATTTGAAGGAGACGGCATCATTCAGGTATTAGGAAAAGGTACAGTCACCATTGTCGATCCCGCAGAAATGTCTTATACCAATCAACCTTATGTCGGTGCTACCGATCCAATCAGTATTTATAATTTGAGGGTTCACATTCTCAGTTACGGCGATCGCTATGATATGCGTCAACGCAAAATAATTCCTTCTTTAGGTGAAGGTTGTGTAACCGATCAAACAGGAACATAAAATTAATATACTGTTGTTCCTTTTGTCTGTGGCTGAAAATGCTGAATTTGAGTGCTGGCTATTCTCGTTAACTAGTAGTATTTTTAACATGGTTGCTTAAGCGAAATCCTTGAGGCTACAAGGAAAACCATAAATACTTCCAAAAAAATGTTGCTAGTGAACAGTTTAGTGTAGCCTCTCAATTTGAAACTAGATAATTGTGTTTACTGCTGTCCTGCTGCTCAATGACTCTCGGATACTGCCATGAAAATTCTTAAAATCCAGACGTTACGCGGTCCTAACTACTGGAGCATTCGACGACATAAACTTATCGTGATGCGTCTCGATTTGGAAGAACTTGCCGATCGCCCGTCGAACGAAATACCAGGTTTTTATGAAGGATTGGTGCAAGTTTTACCTAGCTTAGTAGAACATTTTTGTTCCCCAGGGTGTCGTGGTGGTTTCTTGAGTAGAGTCAAAGAAGGCACGCTGATGGGACACATCATCGAACACATCGCCCTGGAACTACAGATATTAGCCGGGAGCGAAGTGGGATTTGGTCGAACTCGGGAAACGCCTGAACGTGGGATATATCACGTCGTAGTAGAATACAAAGATGAACAAGCTGGTCGCTATGCAGTGCGGGCAGCGGTCAGGCTGTGTCAAAGCATCATCGACACAGGTAGTTATGCCCAGGAAGAATTAGAGCAAGATTTACAAGACCTGAAAGAAATGGCAGCGGATGCTGCTTTAGGGCCAAGTACAGAAACAATTGTAAAAGAAGCAGAAGCGCGGGGGATTCCTTGGACACCTTTGAGCGCTCGTGCTTTGGTGCAATTCGGTCAAGGGGTATATCAAAAGCGAATTCAGGCAACTTTGTCTTCGCAAACGGGAATTTTAGGTGTAGAACTAGCTTCAGATAAAGAAAGTACCAAACAAATTTTACGGGAAGCGGGAGTGCCTGTTCCCAGAGGAACTGTAATTAATTACTTGGATGAATTGGCAGATGCGATCGCAGATGTGGGCGGCTACCCGATCGTAATTAAGCCGTTGGATGGGAATCACGGGCGCGGCATTACAATTAACATTACGACTTGGGAAGAAGCCGAAGAAGCTTACGATGCGGCAAAACAAGTTTCTAAAGCTGTGATTGTCGAACGTTACTATCAAGGACGCGATCATCGGATTTTAGTGGTCAATGGCAAAGTCGTCGCCGTTGCGGAAAGAATCCCCGCCCATGTAGTCGGAGATGGAAAATCAACTATTCAAGAATTGATTGATGAGACTAATCGCGATCCGAATCGGGGTGTGGGACATGATAATGTGTTGACGCGAATTGAACTCGATCGCACTTCCTGGCAATTGTTAGAAAAACAAGGTTATACGCTGGAAACAGTATTGCCAGCCGAGCAGATTTGTTACCTCCGGGCAACAGCTAACCTGAGTACTGGGGGGATTGCGGTCGATCGTACTGACGAAATTCACCCAGAAAACGTTTGGATCGCCCAAAGAGTAGCAAAAATTATCGGCTTGGATATTGCCGGAATAGACGTAGTTACCGCAGATATCACCCGTCCGTTAAAAGAAATGGATGGGGTAATTGTGGAAGTGAACGCCGCGCCCGGATTTAGAATGCACGCTGCACCTAGTCGGGGAATTGCCCGAAATGTCGGTGGCGCGGTAATTGATATGCTCTACCCCCCTGGTACACCTTCTCGCGTTCCGATTTTGGCAGTCACAGGTACGAACGGCAAAACCACAACTACTCGCTTGTTAGCCCATATTTACCGCCAAACAGGTGTGGTGGTGGGGTACACAACGACTGATGGCACTTACATTGGGGAATTCTTGGTCGAAAAAGGTGATAACACAGGTCCCCAAAGTGCTCAATTGATTTTACAAGACCCGACGGTAGAAGTAGCGGTGTTGGAAGCTGCTAGGGGTGGGATTTTGCGATCGGGATTAGGATTCGATGCCTCAGACGTGGGTGTGATTCTCAATGTCGCCGCCGATCACTTGGGCATTGCTGATATTGACACGGTAGAAAAATTAGCTCACGTTAAAAGTGTAGTAGCGGAAGCAATTCACCCCAATGGCTATGCAGTGCTCAATGCTGACGATCCGTTAGTTTCCGCAATGACGCAACGGACAAAAGCACAGGTAGCTTACTTCTCAATGAATCCCGAATCCCAGTTAATTAAAGAACATACTCGTTCTGGGGGAATTGCCGCAGTTTACGAAAACGGCTATATCTCAATTTTGAAGGGAGATTGGACGATTCGGATTGAACAGGCAGTTAATGTGCCCTTGACAATGGGTGGCAGAGCACCGTTTATGATTGCTAATGCTTTAGCTGCGAGTTTAGCTGCTTTCGTTCAGGGAGTAGATGTGGATGTAATTCGATCGGCAATTAAAACCTTCCGCGCTTCCAGCAATCAAACGCCCGGTAGAATGAACTTGTTTAACTTGGGCAATTATCATGCTTTAATTGACTATGCCCACAACCCTCATAGTTACGAAGCTTTAGGTGGTTTTGTCCGCAGTTGGCCTGGTGAAAGAATTGGGGTAGTGGGTGGCCCTGGCGATCGAAGGGATGAAGATTTTGTCCAGTTAGGGAAGTTGGCGGCGCAGATGTTCGATCGGATCATCGTTAAAGAAGATGATGATAACAGAGGCAGAGAAAGAGGCGATGGTGCAAGGTTAATTATCGAAGGCATCAAGCAAACTAAACCAGATTTCAACTACGAAACAATTCTCGATGAAACAAAAGCGATTAATACCGCTTTAGATAGTGCCACTGTCAACAGTTTGGTTGTAATTTTGCCCGAAACAGTAAGCCGTGCTGTCAGCTTAATTGAAGCCCGTAATCCCATCCCCGACGCAGTACAACAACCTGCAACGGTAGAATCTAACAATGCCGTTACTTCGTCAGTAGGTAATTAGGGAACAGGCAACGGGGAACAGGGAACAGGTAAAATTTTAATTCTCCCCTTGTCCCCTTGTCCCCTTGTCCCCTTGTCCCCCTGTCTCCTGCCCCTCTGCTTCCTCTTCGGTTTTATTCATTTCATTTTTGAAACCTCTTAAAGTTTTACCTAAAGCACTGCCCATTTCGGGGATCTTTTTCGGGCCAAAAATTAGTAGAGCAACTACAGCAATAATGCCGAGTTCTGGTAATCCTAATCCAAACATTTGCGCCTCCTGGGAAGTAGATTAATTAATAGTTTATCTGATTAGGAGCGTTAGAAATTTTTTAGAACGCAGATGAACGCAGATGTAAGCGCAAGTTTGTTGTGGGGACTTCAGTCCTTCTCTTCCCTGCAAAAAACTATTAGACATCTCCAGAAATTAAAGGTGCGTTATCTGAAAACCTTGTAGAGACCTTATATATAACGTCTGTACAAGGTTTTTTGGATATGTCTATTGATGTCAAATCTCAGTGAACTAAGTAGGTGTAAATAAATAAAGTGATAATAGTTATTTAAGGATGGGGCGGGCAGGATGCCCACCCCACAAGAGTTGCAGCTTTCTTGTGGGGTGGGAATCCTGCCCGCCTTAGTTTTCACTTTATTTATATCTACCTACTTACTTCCTTTCTCTTCTTTCTTCGCGCTCTTCGCGTCTAAAACGCTATCGCGTTTCGCTTCGCTATCGCGGTTCAAAAAAAAGATTAATTAACGCAGATTTAGTATAATTTGTTAATCTATAGCAATTCTAAATGATTTGTATAGGTGAGCTTTTACCTGACAAAACTTTCTCAACAACATAATTGAAAATGTCCCCAACAGTTTCAAATCTATCCGCCTGAGCATCGGGTATTTCAATATCAAATTCCTCCTCAATAGAGTAATCGTAACAAATTACGACTGAAGTCGCTACAACGAACGGAAGAAAGGAAAAAGTACATTATTCTTTATAGTTAAATTTGATTACAATTTATCCTAGATAGTAGATGAGTAGGGTATATTTATCTCGGTTTTCGCATAATCTCTTGATTAGCTGATTAAAATTAGTCTAAATACTATGAATATTCCGGCTATTGTCGATATTGTAATCGGGTTAGTTTTTATCTACCTGATTTTAAGCCTATTGGCTTCCGAAATTCAAGAATTAATTTCTACATTGTTGCAATGGCGAGCGCAACACTTAAGACAGTCAATTATTAATTTGCTAGCAGGTGATACAATCACCGATCAAAATATAGAGGCAGCCAAACGACTGACAAAGGATTTATATAATCATCCTCTTCTTAATGATATAAATCAAGAGGCAAGAGGATTATTTGCCACACTATTTCGCAAAATTACTTGGTTTTTTTCCTGGATATATCAAATAATAACTGGTAGAGAAGAAGGAGTGTTTGGCAATAAAGTTAGTGCGCCTTCATATATTCCGGCAGAAACTTTTGCAACTGCTTTAATTGAAAGATTAGGACTTGCTAAACTAGTTGAGCCGCTGATTGAGGCAAAGTTCGATCGCTTTAAAAATTCGCTGCTTGAGAATATCAGTAGTATTCTTGATGGTGAAGCAAACATTCCGAACTTCCAACAGCTTGAACGAGACTTAGAAAAAATCTATGACCACTTTAGCGATCGTGATATTACCTTGATCGCAGCAATAGATAAAATGTCGCTACGAATCGATCGGTTTATTAATCAATTAGGAGATGGAGAAGCAAAAACCAAACTAACTATTTGGAAAAAAGGTTTTTTTGGCAGACAGAATGAACTGGCGATCGTCAATGGTGGTTTGAAGCCTACAGTTGAAGAAGTTGCCAGCTTGGTCAATCAAAATAGTAGAACATACCAAGTTTATCAGGATAGATTTAAAAAATATTATCAACAAAGATATCAAAATGTTGTTAAGGAATTGGAGAATTTTATAGTACTGTTAGATGCAAGTATTCAGATAATTATTAACGATAAAGAACCAAAGTTTCGGACAAAAAGCGAGATTTTGGCATCGCCAGAATATAAAATAATTCAGGCAGATAATTCAAGTAAATCAAATATTAGACTAAATATGCCTTTGTCTAATATATATGAGGAGATCGTCAAGATTATCGATAATAAAATCAAAGGCAATTTAAAGGCTAAAGATAATTTAGAGGCGTTTAAGCAAGGTTTTAGTGAAGAAGGACGAAAATTACTTAGCTCCAAGCTCTGGAAATTGAGAGGGAAAGAAACATTTTCAATTGGTCTTTTAGTAGGCTTTTTAATTGTTACTTTGCTCGCGATTTTTCCTTTAGCACCGCTATTTATTACTATTGAGGGAGGAATATTTTTTATTATAGTGATGATTGTTATTTTAGCTGTATATTTACAGCTAAATCAAGATCGTAGTCCCGATAATTCAAACGAGCAAGAAACTCTTTCAAATTTAGTAGATGTATTTTTCTCACCCGCTCTTAACATTGAAAATAGTGGAAATCCTGACACAGGTAATGATGGAGAAGCCTTGACAAAGTTTATAACTGAATTTAAACAGAAAATTGGAGAACTGAGACAACATCCTGATAAACTTGAATGGGAGTTGAGTAGACTGGGACAGAGTTTTCGGCAATACTACCGATCTTTAGTAATTAATAATGCAGATATTGATTTGCCATTTATTCCTAGTTCTGTGAAACAGAGTATTGCTACATTGGTAAGCCGAGCAAAAACGAAAATCGATCGCACTGAAGATGAAGTTAATCAGCTAAGAAAAGAAGTTGAAATTTGGTTCGATCGATCCATGGATCGAGCATCAGGGGTTTATAAGCGGAATGCTAAAGGAATTAGCTTATTAATCGGCTTTGGATTAGCCGTTGTGACAAATTCTAACTCAATTTACATTGCAAATCGTCTGGCATACGACGAAGAATTAAGACAGACAGTAGTACAGGGAGCTCAAAAGTTTATTACCTCTGACAATAAACCTTTGAGCGATCGCAACCAGGAAGTTTCTCAACTTTTAGATGAGCAACTTAAATTGCCGATCGGTTGGAATCCGCGTGTGTTAGGCAGACAGTTGAATTGTGAGTTGCCAAAAAATGCTCGTGATAATGATTGGAATAAACTATTCAATAGATGTATTAGAAATGGTAAAAAGCCATCAAATTATTTTCCTCCCACTGCCATTTTGGTCATGATTGTGACTTCAGGCAAATGGTTAGTAGGGCTTTCGTTCTTAGTCGGATGGTTTGTTACAGCTATAGCAATTTCAATGGGGGCTTCGTTCTGGTTTGATTTACTAAATAAGCTGGTAAATGTGCGAAACACGGGCAGTAAACCGCCCTCTTCAGCAAATCAAACCTCTGTAAATTCTGAAGAAAGTTCTTAGGTTTGTTGTGAGGACTTTAGTCCTTCCTTTGTCTCAAGAAAACGACTGAAGTCGTTACAACAAACTGTTCAATCTGATGGCAATTTTTTAGTTTGAATTGGTAAATTTAACCAATCGCTGATTTCAGCAGCAAGCCATTCGATTTCCGGTGGAGTTAACCCATGCCCAAATTGATATTCTTGCATTCCTGCCCAAATAGCGATCGCCCAAGGATTACCTTCAGCTAATTCTACTAATTCTAATTTATTAATCTCTTCTCTGGGCATAGAACGAGGATTAAATTTAAAACTAAATAATGTAGAAATTCCGGGACGAAATTTTAATTTTAACCCAAACAACTTGTAAATTAAAGAAATTTCTTGTTGATTTAAATGAAAGACAGATTTACCAAATAAACTAAAAATTATTTCTAATATCATGCCAATACCAACGCCCCAAAAAGGCAAGGAGAATAATATAAAGAAAAGATTCATGCCGAAAGGCACAGCGAAAAGGGCTGTAATTGTCCATAAAAATACGCCGGAATTCCAAGCGATCGCAAACCAACTAAAAAATAAAATATGCGGTTGCAACCCTGCGGAAATGTTAATTTCTAAAAAGTCAGCTTTTTTATTCAGAATAACTTTGCTACCTGATGGCTTTTTCGGTACTACAGAAATAGCATTTTCTAAAGGGTTTTCTAAAGCTTTCAACGCAGCTTCCGCAGAACTTAACCGACGATTTAAACTCGGTTCTGTCAGCAATTTTAACCAGCGAGAAAAGCCCGGACTAATATTAGTAAATTGCTCAAATTCAAGTCTTAAATCTGTTTGGGGTAAATCTGCCGGATGAACACCAGTAACTAAATAAATTAAAGTCGCCCCTAAACTGTACAAGTCAGAAGCGGGAACTGCCCTACCGCCAAATTGTTCTGGTGGCATATACCCGTAAGTTCCTACTACTGTAATTGTCCCACCTTCTCTAGCAGCGAGAGTTTGTACTGAACCAAAATCTACTAAATAAACTTCACCTTTATCACTTGTAGAACTATTAGTCAAAAGAATGTTACTTGGCTTAATATCTCGGTGAATTATTGGTGGTTGATGTTGATGTAAATAAGTAAGAATTCCTAAAATATCTTTGGCAATTTCCTTAACTTCGCTTTCCGTAAAAGTTCTGCCAGCTTTCAGGTGTTCTTCCAAGGAATTAGCAGCAATATAACTTTGGACTAAGGCAAATCCCTTGTTATTCGGTGAGTTTACCTCAAAATAATTTAAATATTGGGGAATGGCTGGATGGGAAAGGCTTTTTAAGGTTGTTGCTTCCCGTTCAAATAGCTTGAAATCTTCCCATTCCAAATCATTACCGAAAGATAGAAGCTTAATTACCACTAATTCTTGAGTTTGATTATCCCAAGCCAGTAAAGTCCTCCGTCCAGCTTTTTTCCCTAGTTGTTGGCGAATTTCGTAACGTTCTTCCCAGACTATATCCAACATTTTTTTCTTCCAATATTGTCTCTTTTCGTTCTATTCTGAAACAAGGCTTAAAAGTTGAACTTTTTATTAACCGAAATAATGTTACAAAGTGTAAATTCTTCCCTGCGGGAACAACAACATTCTTTGATTCGCCAACTCGCTGATTGTATTGAGTCTACTTGGGAACAATACTTACAATTGGAAGCGTATCATCTCCCAGAAGATTTGGGATATGTGGAAGGGCGACTGGAGGGGGAAAAGTTGACGATCGAAAATCGTTGCTACCAAACTCCCCAATTTCGCAAAATGCACTTAGAATTGGCGAAAGTCGGTGCTTCTTTAGACATTTTGCATTGTGTAATGTTTCCCCGTCCCGAATATGCTTTACCGATGTTTGGGACTGACATCGTTGGTGGTAGGGGACAAGTTAGTGCTGCGATCGTCGATCTCTCTTCAACTAACCCCGATCTGACTTTACCAGAAAACTACACAAATGCTCTTTCTGCTTTGCCTGCGATCGACTTTTCCCAACCGCGAGATTTACCAGAATGGGGCGATATTTTCTCGGAATTTTGTTTATTTATTCGTCCGGGAAGTCCAGAGGAAGAAACGCAGTTTTTAACCAGAGTTCGCGACTTTTTAACTATACACTGTCAGCAAGCAAGCATTGCCCAACCTGTTGACGATCAACGCCGCGAGGAAATTTTAAAAGGTCAACGTTATTACTGCACAAAACAACAAAAAAATGATAAAACCCGCAGAGTTTTAGAAAAAGCTTTTGGGAATGATTGGGCGGAACGTTACATGACTACTGTTTTGTTTGATTTTGTTTAAGTAAATAAAGTGAAAACTAAGGCAGGCAGGATGCCTGCCCCACAAGAGAGCAATAAATCTTGTGGAGTGGGCATCTTGCCTGCCCCACAAGAAAGCAATAAATCTTGTGGGGTGGGCATCTTGCCTGCCCCACAAGAAAGTAATAAATCTTGTGGGGTGGGCATCTTGCCTGCCCCACAATTTCTGCCTTTCTTTATGATGCTTTTACCAAACTCTTACCAATATTTTGGCTAATTGGTAACTGAGAATGATAGAAAGATGGGTGAAGCAAAGATTGTGCTAATAGACGACGATAGAGGTCGCTAAGTTGAATTGCTACGCCTGTCCAACTAAAGTTTTGTTGTACTCTTAATGATGCTTGTTTGCGGAGTTTTTGTGCCCAAATTTCGTCGGCTAGGATGCGATCGATCGCCCCAGCAAAACCATCCACATTTTGCGGCGGAACTAACAACCCAGTTTCTTCTGGCATCACAGTAAACCGCAAACCTCCCACATCAGAAGCAACTACAGGCGTACCGCAAGCCATCGCTTCAATTGCTACTAAACCAAAAGGTTCGTAATGACTGGGAATTACACAAACATCAGCCGCAGTGTAATACAAAGGTAGCAAATCGTGACAATTCGCCCAGTAAAAATGGTATTGTTTCCTAATTCTAATTTTTGAACAATACCCGCAATCCTTTCTCTTTCTAAACCGTCTGAGGCGACTAAGGAAGATGGCTCCTTATTTTATTGTAATTCATGTTCGGTAAATACTACCTCCCAGTAGAGTAAAACAGCGTCAGAAAGATTGATTAGAAACGAAAATCTGGTAATATCACCCTGAATTACTGTTAACTATTGAACTGCTGAGTAATCAATTTGTCAGAGAAATTAATCTGATTATTTCTTTGCTTTGTTAGTTGGTTTAGTACCGGGCTGACCACCTGGTTTAGCGGCACCGTTACCAGGAGCTTTGGCTGCTCCTGGTGTTGGGGGTCGTCTCATTGGTGGTGGTGGTGGGGCGGCGGCTGCTCCACCGGCGGCTTTAGGCACATCTCTGCGAGTGGCAAAGCTAACATTAACACCATCATTAGATTGCTCTAAAACTAACAGTGGTGTAGGTTTCGCCTTTTGATCCCATTCCATGTGTACAATCCGACCTTGAATTGTCGGTTGCCAATTATCTTGTTCTTCGCTAGGACTCAAGAAAGTTTCAATGCAATCAATGATTTGATTGATTGTGGCAGAAGTAGCTTGGGTGGGTAATTTCATCAGCCGAATTTGAATTCGGAACAACACAGCCTTTTTAGCTTTTACCCCTTCTACGGGTACATACTCAACATCAAAGATTTCATCAACTTGTCTTCCAGAAGCACTAGCAATACCTACAGCTGTTTGTTGAGCTTGGCTGGGGCGGAGAGCGACGGCTATTTTTTCCTTTACCTTCACCTTGATTTGATTGACAATGGCAAAGTGAAATACTTCTTCTGCCATCCGCATCCGCAAATAATCTAGGTTGAACTCCCTGGAATAAACCAAGTCTGGATTAGTTTCCATCTTGCGAATCGTTTCCAGGGCTAACTTTAATTTTTTGTCCAGTTCTTTGATGCGGAAATCTTCAAACCTCACCTTTTTGTTCAATTTGTCGATCTGAAGTTTGGAATATATACCTAAAGCTATTAGCAGTAAAGCTAAACCTCCAGAGACTCCCATCCAAATGTCAAATGATGAATCGGTGGGATTAGGTTTTTTGGCAGGGGTTTGGGCTAACAGGGGATCTATGAGAATAATTGAAGCTGACATTAGTCTAATCCTACTGGGAACTAGGTATCTACTTATAGAATGCCCGTTTAAGAGGTAATTGCATCAACAAAGTCAATAAAACTAAAGAAATATAAATACATCAGTAGTTTCACTGAAAATGTTATCTGCTGAGTTAATTTAATATACACTTCCCCAGACTGGAGGCAAGTGCTTCAAAAACGGCTATGGGTAATCAAACGGGAAATTTGACTTAGGAAAGAATTTCATGGTGAATCTGACCATGTTCATTTGTTAATTGACTACAAGTAGGGGTAATTCATGAATTACCCCTACGCTGTGACGGGAGTCCTCTTGCGACATTAAGATAGGGAACTCTTGAACAGGGATATTTTTTTTCTTGTCCTCCAGGAATGGTTGGTAGCCCAAAAAACTATCACTATTATTTTGTGAAAATGTTCAACAAATGCTCCGCTCAACCATGATTCAACCTCATCTTTAATCTGGCAATAATTATCAGTAATTTTCGCCGTAGGTAAGAAAGGTAAGAAAGGTAGGAAAAGTAAGGATTAATTTTACTATAACTTTTAATGAAAGTTAGTTGCTTATAATACTATATGGTTCCCGTTAGGGAACGGACTGGGAAAATTGAAGTTGGAAGCGTTAAGGAAAGCGATCGCAAAAGAAGGTAGATTTTCTGTAGCGATCGACCAAATAATTCTATCTAACTTTACTAAATAGAATTAATACAATGACAAGTAAAGCAATCAGACTAGAACTAACGAAACAACAGGCCATAACACAAATATTACCCAATTGGTTAGCGCTTGTTTCCTTATTTATTGGTATAGTTGGCATATCCTTTGCGGCAATTTTTATTAAGTTGAGCGAATCAGAACTGAGTCCTTATGCGACGATATTTAATCGTTTATGGATCAGCACTGCCAGCTTAGGATTAGTCAATGGAATACAAGGGATTCGTCGTCGGTACGCACCAGATCAAGTAGAAGAATCGCCCAAAAATAGTGGAGATTTTACTAAATATATCTGGTTATTTGTGGGATATGGAACTTTTTTTGCCGCGTCACAAATATTTTGGGCTTGGTCAATCACCCAAACAAGTGTGGCGGTCTCAACAGTATTGCATAACTTGACTCCTTTGTTTACTTGTTTATTAGCTTGGCTGTTATTTGGTAAGCATTTTGACAACAAATTCATTTTTGGTATGGTGATTGCCTTAAGTGGAGTAGTTGTGATTGAATTTGAGGATTTGCAACTGGCAACAGGCAAAGTTCAAGGAGATTTAGCAGCTGTAGTTTCAGCAATTTTAGTAGCGGGATATTTGCTGATTGTGGAAAGACTGAGAACTAAATTTTCGGCTAATAAAATTTTAATGTGGGGTTCAGCGATCGCCACATTAGCAACAATACCAATTCTGTGGTTAACTCAGGAGAGAATTTTTCCTTATTCTTGGAAAGGATGGCTGTTTGTAATTGGTTTAGCACTGGTTTGTCAAATTATTGGTCAGGGGTTAATTGTTTATAGTCAAAATATGCTATCTTCTGGATTTATAGCGATCGCCTTTCTCCTAGATCCCGTGATCACTTCCCTGCAAGCTTGGGTGATCTTTTCGGAAAGGTTAAGTGTTTCTTGTTGGATAGCTTTTGCGGTAGTTTTATTAGGGATATATTTCGCTCAACTTAGTAAATCAGCGGTGAAAGAAGAAAGTAGGGGTAATTCATGAATTACCCCTACAACGGGGGATGAATTACCCCTACAACGGGGGATGAATTACCCCTACAACGGGGGATGAATTACCCCTACAAGGGGGGATGAAATCCGACATTTTTAGGTAATCAAGAAGCAATTTGATTCAGATTGCCCGTCTAACCCATTGGTAGCAAGATTTCTCAGCATCTTAGGTAGTAGAAGAAGCCGTACCTGTGGTTCGGTTGTGCTCACTGGAAACGAAGTTTTGTACTTTGTTAAATTGAGATTACGAAACATTAAAGGACAGGACACAACTATGAATGATCTGTCAAACAAAAACTCTGATTTCTTTGACAACAGCGAAGGTAACAACCTGCTTTGGCAATATGTGAAATCTATGCAATCAGAGGTGATCGGCGAACTTTCCAAGCCTTCCACGGAAGCGGCTAAGGTAATGGAAGCTAACTTAATGGGGATGCTGGGAAATTTACCACCAGATCACTTTGGCGTGATGATTACTACTTCAAAAGAAAACCTGGGACGCTTGTTAGCTTCCGCAATGATGAATGGCTATTTTCTGCGGAATGCCGAACAAAGAATGGGTTTTGAAAGATATTTGCAGGCAGCAGCAGAAAGTAGCGACACCGATCGCTAAATACAGCGTGGCAGTAGAATACAGTTAAGAACAACTGAAAAAGCCCAGTACAAGCCTTTTTTCTTCTGCTTTCTGCCTCTGCCTTCTCCCACTAGTGCCAGGTTAATTTGGTAATCTCTTCAAATTGAAAGTTATTTACCAAATCTGTTAATTTATCAGCTAATTCTGCTTTTTCTGGGGTAATTTCTGCAATTAATTCCAGAATTTGTTCGTCATCGGCACAACTAGCGGCGTGATTTAATTGTGCTAACCATTCAGCAGACATGATAGATAGGTCTGCCGCTGTTAGTTTTTCGCTAATTTTCACTCTTGTTTTGCTTTTTTGATTTTCCTGAGTAGGAGTGGTTTCTTCGTATAAATAACATACTCCTAAATGTTCGCTAATTTTGGCAAAAATTTCCGGGATGCGGAAAGGTTTGCTTACGAAATCATCACACCCAGAGGTTAAAATGCGATCGCGATCTTCATCAAAAGCGCTAGCAGTCAGCGCAATAATTATTGGGTTATGGCTTGATGATTTTTGACACAATTGCTTAATTATTTTAGTTGCTTCTAACCCATCCATTTGGGGCATTCGCACATCCATCCAAATCAAATGTGGTTGCCAGCTTTTACATAAATCAATCGCTTCTTTGCCATTAGTTGCATTGCAGACTTCAAAGCCAACTGATGTTAATACTTTGTGTAAAAGTTGGCGATTTTCTTTGTTATCTTCCACTATTAAGAGGCGAAGAATTGGTTGGTCTGGTGCTAAGGCAATGACGTTGCCTACGTTATTTTCTGGTTCGCGATCGCCAATAATCCCAATATTAACATTAACATCAAATTTGACCGTAGTACCTTTACCTAATTGACTGCTAATACTAATATCTCCACCCATTAATTGGACAAATTGGCGGCTAATTGGTAAGCCTAAGCCTGTACCTTCCATTGATTTTCTGCCTGTTTCACTTTGAAAAAATGGCTCAAACAAATGCGTAACTTCCTCTGAAGAGATCCCAGGGCCAGTATCTTCTACTTCAAATAAAAGTTGGCATTTAATTGCCGATTTTTCTTCAGAAAACTGACGCGAACCTTCAATAACTTTTACTCGCAATTTTACTGTACCCTGTTGGGTAAATTTAATAGCATTAGCTATTAAATTAATCAATACCTGCCGTAATTTACTTTCGTCAGTTTTTACGTATTGAGGCAGGTCTGGTTCCCGGTAAAATAATAACTGCAAATTTTTTGATTTCGCTTTTAGCTGTAACATTTCTTCCAAACCATCTAGTAGATGATATAAATTAAAAGAATTTTCATTAAAAGTTACCAAACCTGCTTCAATTTTAGAAACTTCTAAAACATCATTTATTAGGGAAAGCAAATGTTCGCCGCTGCGCCCAATAATTCCTAAATATTCTTGCTGTTCTTCATCTAAAGAATGTAGGGCTAACACTTGAGTAAAGCCTAAAATTGCATTTAGAGGAGTTCGCAATTCGTGACTCATTTTCGCTAAAAATTGACTTTTGGCACGGTTAGCAGCTTGGGCTTCAACTGCTGCTTTTTGCAATGCTGATTGGTAAAATTTTAAAACTGCAAACATTAAAGCGTTGCGTAATTCTGCGGCTGCATCAATCTCAATTTGTCTCCAAGGCAAAGATTTTTCTGTAACTGTTTCTTTCCATAATTCAAAAGAATTACGGGGCGAAAGATGTATAATTCCATCATCTTTTCTATCATCTTTAATTATCAGAGTTTCATTCGGATCTCCTCCCCAGTTTACTGTTTGAATTACTTCTGGTCTTAACCAAATTATTTGGTAAGTAATATCATCAACAAAAATAGAAATTGCTAGTAAACCGCTGGCTAATTCTTTGATTTGCTTCGCAGCGGGATAAATTTGGGAAAGGCAGTTTGTATGAAATACTTCTTTTTGGCTGTAGTGTTGTAACCAATTAATTAAACTTTGACTAATTTCTCTGCTTGGGGTTTTACCAACTAAAGTTAAACTTTCACCAAAAGAGATAATCGCACCTTGAGCATTGACTAGTTCTAATAAACTATTTTGTTTTTCCTTGAAAATCTGATTGTTGACATTTTTAACTAATAATATACCTTTTAATTCCTCCTGAATCAATTTTATTTTATCGCTGTATTTTTTGAATTGTTGTTGTTGTTTATTGACAACTTCAAGGGACATTACTTGCCCAAGTAATTCACAGACTTTCCGAATTTCATAATTTACATATCGAGGCGAACAATGATGACAGACTATGAGCCCCCAAAGTTTTTTATCTGTAATTAACGAAGTACATAAAGATGCTGAAACTCCCATGTTTTGCAAGTATTCTATGTGAATAGGAGAAACGCTCCTGAGAACTGACAAACTTAAATCTAGGGGAGCATTTGTCAGAGGGTTATTTTTGGGAATAATTGGCACTGGCTGATAGTTGATATCAACAATTAATCTTAGCCAGTTTTGATAGTATAACTGTCGCGCTTGTTTGGGAATATCAGACGCAGGATAATGTAAACCTAAAAAAGGTTCTAATCCTTCTCGTTTATTTTCAGCAATTACTACACCACTTTCATCTGGCTCAAATTGATAAATCATTACTCGGTCATAACCAGTAATTTTTCTCACTTCTTGAGCTAATAATTCAGTCATTTCCTGGAAAGTATTGGCTCTTTTAATATTCGTAATTGCTGCCTTAGCTATATGGTAAAAGCTGAGGGCAGAAAATTGCTCTTTAACTAAGCATTGCTCCATTTCTAAAATTAAAACTCCTTCGGAGCGATGAATTATACATTCAACCTCTTTGTGGGAGTCAACAGTTTTGATGGAGAGATTTAGCGGATTATATATATCTATATTTCCTGTGGCTATATATTCCTGTAATTGATTCAGTTGAGCTTGATTTAGGAACTGACCTAAACTATGATTAATTAATGATTCTGCCGGGATACCCAAAAATTCTGCTGTGTTCTGACTAGCTTGCAGAATAATTAAATCCGCTTCTTGAAGAGTTAACAGTACACCATGAGGCTGGATGTAACCAGGGGTATGGATAGCCTGTAGCTCACAATTTGTTAAATCAACTAATTCTGAGGAAACGAACTCTGTAAGATCCATTTTTAAGAAATTATGAACAAATAAATGCTGTCGGAGAAAAAATAAGGCTATGATTCCTTTTTAACATAAGTTAGGTACGTAAGTTGTCAAATAGAACATTTAGTTACCAAAAGGTGTGAAGCAACTAAGTATAATTTTGCCAGTAAGACCAAAGGTTAACCGTGACAGTAAATCAGCCTCTCAAAAACTATATTAATGGGGAATGGCAGGTATCCAGTGCCAGCAACTACTTACAAGTAGTTAACCCCGCCACAACAGAAGTATTGGGTGTTGTTCCATTGTCTCCTGCAACTGAGGTAAATGCAGCAGTTGTAGCCGCAGCAACAGCGGGAAAAGTGTGGCGACAGACTCCGCCAACAGAACGAGTGCAGTATTTATTTACATTAAAAAACCTCTTAGAAGCGAGTTTTACAGATTTAGCCGAAACCATAACTGTTGAGTGTGGTAAAACATTAACTGAAGCCAAAGGTGAATTGCGAAGGGCGATCGAAAATGTGGAAGTCGCCTGTGGTATTCCCATGTTAATGCAGGGATACAACTTAGAAGATGTGGCGCGTGGCATAGATGAATTTATGATTCGTCAACCTTTGGGAGTCACGGCGATAATTTGCCCTTTTAACTTTCCCGGAATGATTCCTTTTTGGTTTTTACCATATTCCATTGCTTGCGGAAATACGGTAATTGTTAAACCTTCGGAAAAAGTACCTTTGACAATGGAAAAAATTTTCCAATTGTTAGAACAAACGCATCTACCTAAAGGAGTAGTAAATTTAGTTAACGGTGCTAAAGAAGCGGTAGATGCTATTTTAGATCATCCTACGGTTAAGGCAATTAGTTTTGTTGGTTCCACTCCTGTTGCCAAATATATTTATAGTCGTGCTGCTGCTAATGGGAAGCGCGTGCAATGCCAAGGCGGGGCGAAAAATCCGATTATAGTTTTACCGGATGCGGAGATGGAAACAACGGTAAAAATTGCGGCTGATAGTGCTTTTGGTTGTGCGGGACAACGTTGTTTAGCGGCATCTTTGGCGGTGACAGTTGGAGAAGCAAAAGATAGTTTCACGGAGGCGATCGCCAACGCCGCATCTAAGCGCGTGGTAGGATACGGTTTAGATCCTAAAGTAGAAATGGGCCCTGTAATTTCTCCTGAAAGCAAACAAAGAATTGAAAATTTAATTCAAGTGGGTATTGATGAAGGGGGAAATTTATTAGTAGATGGCAGAAACCCGGAAATTTCCGGTTATGAAAAAGGTAACTTTATTAAACCAACAATTCTGCAAAATATAAACCCAACTGGAGAAATTGCTCACACAGAAATCTTCGGCCCAGTGTTAGGTTTAATTCATTTAGATACTATTGAAGATGCGATCGCCTTTATCAACAGCGGTGAATGGGGAAACATGGCTTGTTTATTCACCACAAATGGTGCCGCTGCCCGAAAATTCCGTTATGAAGCCGAAGCTGGTAATATTGGCATTAATATCGGTGTAGCTGCGCCGATGGCATTCTTTCCTTTTAGTGGTTGGAAAGCCAGTTTCTTCGGTGACTTACACGGACAAGGAAGAGATGCTGTAGAATTTTTTACCCAAACAAAAGTCATTGTAGAACGTTGGCCCAAGGATTGGTCAAGACAATTTTAAAAACGGGTACGTTGTTGCGCTTCAGCGCTATCTATAAGAGCGCTGAAGCGCAACAACGTGCCTGATATTAATTTTAATTGGGAGCAATGACAATCAAATAATCATATTCTGTCAATATATAATGTGTTGGGGGGTTAGAAATTACTTCTCCTTCCTCGTCCTTTTGCACGGCTATTACAGTACTTTGATGGTGTTGTTTCATATAGATAAAAACTTCTAAAAATGTCAGACCAACTTTATCTTTAGGCACAGGAATCTTATAGATTTGATTACGATCTTCAGGACTAAAAATATCAGAAATTACCTGAGTAATACCATGATTAATAGTAGCTTGATAAATCAGCATACTACTGATCTCACTGCCGACAATTATTTCATCAGCGTTAGCTCTTTTACAGGTTTCAATATAAGCTGAATCTACTAATTCTACAATTGAGTAAACGCTACGATTAATACTTTCTACAGTTAAGGTAGAGAGAATAACTTTCGCATCACGAGCCAAATTATCTAAACTGTCATCACCTAAAATTATCACAGTTTTAGCCTCAGCTAGATTAGCACGATTTAAAGTGTCGTCAGATACTTGACCTTGAATAAAAAATAAATATTTATCATCAACTGGCTTGCTGTCAATACTGGCAATTAAGACTATGGGTGTTGTTTTGGTTTGAGTGTTAGAGCGCAATTCATTTAAAATTACTTTGGCGCGATAATTCCATTCGCATAATATAATGTGATTTTTAAATTGGAAATTAGTCATACCTCGATTTTCTTTGATTTTTCTATCTACTAAAATGCTGGCAATAGTAGCGCTGAAAGTAGCCAAAATGCCAATGCTAAAAAACATATTGACGATCGCAATTACCCTACCCCAAAATGTGATGGGTGTAATGTCACCATAACCAACAGTAGTTAAAGTAACAATACTCCACCACAAAGCATCGGTAATTGACAAATTGGGTTCTAATAATGATAAACCGATCGAACTAAATGCCAGGATAATTACCAGAACTAAAATTAGGCGATCGAGCTTTTCCCTCTGTAAAAAGTACCAGAACCTTTCGCGAGAAATTGGAAAGGTAGGATCTGGCTCTTTTTTTCGTTGCAAATTATTGACTCCTTGATTAACAATACTGAAAAGCTAAGTTTATTCTACAGGAGAATTTCTAGATTCCCCATCATCTGAATTAGCGATCGGTACCACCAAAATTTTATCAACTCGGTTGCCATCCATATCTACTACTTCAAAACAAAAACCTTTCCACTCAAATTTATCGGTAGCGGTGGGAATTCTGCCTAAATGTGCCATGACTAAACCACCCATTGTGTTGTAACTGCCTCTTTCTTCACTAGTCAATTCTTCAATTTCAAACCTCTCTAAAAATTCATCTACAGATAACATTCCATCAATTAACCAAGAACCATCATCCCGTTGCACAGCTGAGGGTTCATCAGGATCATAAACCGAAGGAATATCACCGACAATTTCTACTAAAATATCATTGAGAGTAACTAAACCTTGAATTACTCCATATTCATCCACAACAAAAACAATATGAGTACCTGTCTGTTTAAACATTTCCAGAACTTTTAAGCCTCTGGTGCTTTCGGGAACAAATAAAGGTCGGCGCAAAGAGCTAGATAAATCTAAAGGTTGAGAATTTAAACAGCGAGAAAGTATGTCGGTTACTGGTAACACACCAAGGACATTATCTAATTCTCTTTGGCAGACCGGAAAGCGAGAATGTTCGCTACTAGTAATTTTTTGCCGATTCACTTCTGCGGAATCTTCAATATTTAACCACACAATTTCCGGTCTGGGTGTCATTAAAGCGCTGACTGGTCGATCGCCTAAGCGAAACACCCTTTCGACCATATCTTGTTCCGCTTCTTCAAAAGTTCCCGCCTCTGTACCTTGTTCAATTAAAACTTTAATTTCTTCTTCGGTAACTTCGGGTTCTGTAGAAGGTATAATTCCCAAAACTCGCACTACTAACTGAGTGGAAGCACCTAAAAAATAAACAAAAGGCGCAGTAATCATCGCCAAAAATCGCATTGGTATGGCAACAATTGCGGCAATGGGTTCGGGGCTATTTAATGCCATGCGTTTTGGCACTAATTCACCGATAATTAAAGTTAAATAAGTAATAATTAAAATGGCAAGTACGGAAGCGATCGTTTCTGCGTAAGATCTAAGAAACGGGATACTAGTTAAAACTGGTCTTAAATACCGAGAAATCGTCGTTTCACCAAAAGCACCAGAAACAATACTCAACAAAGTAATGCCAATTTGGACTGTGGGGAGAAACTGATTCGGCGCATTTGCCAAGGACAAAGCGAGTTCAGCTTTATTGTCACGGGTAGCCATCTGTTGCAAGCGTACCTTGCGGGAAGAGACGATCGCCATCTCCGACATCACCAGAAAGCCGTTAGACACTATCAAAAGTAAGATAATCAGAAAATCAGTAGTAAAAGACATGGAATCTGAGAATATTAAGCAAAAACTAATTAAATGCTAAATCAGATGAGCCGATAATCTACTTCCAAAACTGCCAAATCAGGGGGTTTCCTTATTTAAAATAATCTGTAGTAGACGTAGAGCGAATTCTTCAACCCTTAAATCCAAAATCCAATGACCTTTTCTTCGATTATCCGTGCTTTAGGCCGATCGCCACTGACTAACGAAATTCTCACCAAGCTTAACCGACAACAGCATCTCAGGTTGAGCGGTGTTCCGCGTCTTCCCAAGGGTTTAGTTGCTTCGGCGATCGCGCAAACTGCGGCAAAAAACCTGTTCGTCGTTACCGCTACTTTGGAAGAGGCGGGACGTTGGACGGCGCAGTTAGAAGCAATGGGTTGGCAAACGGTGCATTTTTACCCGACTTCGGAAGCTTCACCCTACGAACCATTAGCGCCAGAGTCGGAGATGACTTGGGGACAAATGCAGGTTTTATCGGATTTGGTTAGTCATGGGTTGGTGGGTGAGTCAGCGGGTAAAATGGCGATCGTGGCGACTGAGCGATCGCTTCAACCCCATTTGCCACCACCAAACGTCTTTCAAGAGTATTGTTTGACTCTGAAGTTGGGAGAAAGCGCGGATTTGGATGATTTTTCCCGAAAGTTGGCGCTTTTGGGTTATGAACGGGTTTCTTTGGTGGAAACTGAGGGTCAATGGAGTCGGCGCGGCGATATTATTGATGTTTTCCCGGTTTCGGCTGAGTTACCTGTAAGGTTGGAGTGGTTTGGGGATGATTTGGAGAAGATTCGGGAGTTTGACCCTTCTACTCAGCGATCTTTGGATAAAATTGAGCGTTTGTTGTTGACTCCGACGGATTTTGCGGCGATTTATCGGGGAGTTGTGGGGAATTTGAACCGCAGAGACGCAGAGGACGCAGAGGAAGAGGAAGAAGATAAAGAAGAGGTTTGGCGGTTGTTGCGATCGGCTTTTGCGGAACCTGCTTGTTTGTTGGATTATTTGCCGGATCTTACTTTGATTGCTGTTGATGAACCGGAACAGTGTGAGGCGCATAATGCTGTTTGGTTTAATGCGGTTGAGGAACAGTGGAAGTCGGGGACTGGGAGAGAATCTAATATTCCTAAGTTGCACTGTTCTTTTGAGAGTTGTTTGGGGAATGGTTCGCGGTTTCATCGGGTAGATTTGCCGGAAATTGCGGAAGATTCTTCGCTGAATTTGTCTAGTCGTCCGGTTCCGGCGACTCCCCATCAGTTTGCTAAGTTGGCGGAAACTTTACGGCAAGAAAGGGAAAGAAATTTTGCAATTTGGATTGTTTCGGCGCAACCTTCGCGATCGGTTGCTCTGTTGCAAGAACATGATTGTCCGGCACAATTTGTCCCGAATCCTCGCGATTTTCAAGCAATCGAAAAGTTACAGGTTCAGCATACGCCTGTGGCGGTGAAATATTCCGGTTTGGCGGAGTTGGAAGGGTTTATTTTGCCGACTTTCCGCTTGGTTGTTGTGACCGATCGCGAATTTTACGGACAGCATTCTTTAGCTACACCAAGTTATATTCGCAAACGGCGACGTGCAGCTTCTAAACAAGTTGACCCGAACAAGTTACAAGCGGGTGATTATGTAGTACATAAAAGTCACGGAATCGGCAAGTTTCTTAAGTTGGAAAAGCTGACGATTAATAATGAAACTCGCGAATATTTAGTAGTTCAATATGCTGATGGTTTGCTCAGAGTAGCAGCTGATCAATTGGGTGGTTTATCCAGATTTCGCAGTACGACAGATAAACCCCCGGAATTAAATAAAATGACCGGGAAAGCTTGGGAAAATACCAAGTCAAAAGTTCGGAAAGCAATTAAGAAACTGGCTGTTGATTTACTGAAATTATACGCTCAACGCGCTCAACAGGAAGGTTTTGCTTATCCCGTTGATAGTCCTTGGCAAGAAGAAATGGAAGATTCTTTCCCTTACCAACCAACGCCAGATCAACTAAAGGCAACCCAAGATGTCAAACGGGATATGGAATCTCCTCGACCAATGGATCGTTTGGTTTGTGGTGATGTTGGTTTTGGGAAAACCGAAGTTGCAATTCGCGCAATTTTTAAAGCGGTGACTGCGGGTAAACAAGTTGCGGTTTTAGCACCAACAACAGTTTTAACTCAGCAACATTATCACACCTTAAAAGAGCGTTTTGCTCCCTATCCAATTAACGTCGGTTTGTTAAATAGATTCCGCACCGAAGAGGAAAAACGCGATATAATTCGCCGTTTAGCTACGGGTGAATTAGATATAGTTGTGGGAACTCAACAACTGTTAGGTAAAACAGTTGCTTACCGAGATTTGGGTTTGTTGGTGGTGGATGAAGAACAACGATTTGGTGTTAACCAAAAGGAGAAAATAAAGAGTTTAAAAACTCAAGTTGACGTATTAACTTTGACCGCTACTCCAATTCCCAGAACTTTATATATGTCGCTGTCGGGAATTAGAGAAATGAGTTTAATTACAACTCCGCCTCCTTCCCGTCGTCCGATTAAAACACATCTTGCACCTTACGATCCTGAAGCGGTGAGAACAGCAATTCGCCAAGAACTCGATCGCGGAGGACAAATATTTTATGTAGTTCCCAGAATAGAAGGAATTGAAGAAACGGCGACAAAAATAAGGGAAATGGTTCCCGGTGCGCGAATTGCGATCGCTCATGGTCAACTCGATGAATCTGAGTTAGAATCCACAATGCTAACCTTCAGCAATAGCGAAGCGGATATCTTAGTTTGTACCACAATTATTGAGTCTGGTTTGGATATTCCTCGCGTCAATACTATCCTGATTGAAGATGCACAAAAATTCGGTTTAGCTCAACTTTATCAGTTGCGGGGAAGAGTTGGTCGTGCAGGAATTCAAGCACACGCTTGGTTATTTTATCCGCGAAAAAGTCAACTTTCGGAAGCGGCGCGTCAACGTTTACGAGCTATTCAAGAGTTTACTCAATTGGGTTCCGGTTATCAATTAGCAATGCGCGATATGGAAATTCGTGGCGTTGGTAATTTGTTGGGTGCGGAACAGTCAGGACAAATGAATGCGATCGGTTTTGACCTCTATACAGAAATGTTACAAGAGGCGATTCAAGAAATTCGCGGTCAAGAAATTCCCCAAGTTGATGATACGCAAATCGATCTATCTTTGACGGCGTTTATTCCGTCTGATTATATAACTGATATAGACCAAAAGATGAGTGCTTATCGATCGGTTGCATCGGCTAAATCGAAAGAAGAATTAGAGCAAATTGTGGCAGAATGGAGCGATCGTTATGGCAATGTTCCTCCGGCTGCAAAACAATTGTTAAGAGTTATGGAACTCAAACAAGTGGCGCGGAAATTAGGTTTTTCGCGGATTAAACCTGATGGGAAACAGCACGTAATTTTGGAAACTAAAATGGAGGAACCAGCTTGGAATATTTTGGCGGAAAATTTGCCGGAAAATTTGCGATCGCGATTTGTCTTTACTCCGGGTAAAATAACTATTCGAGGGTTAGGTGTGGTAAGTGCTGATAAACAATTACAAAGTTTAATCGATTGGTTAAGCAAAATGCAGGGAGCATTGCTAGAACCTGAGTTCGCTGTTAATTAGTACGTTGTTGCGCTTCAGCGCTCTTATCAAGAATTGTCATAAGAGCGCTAAAGCGCAACAACGTACAAGAGCGCTAAAGCGCAACAACGTACAAGAGCGCTAAAGCGCAACAACGTACAAGAGCGCTAAAGCGCAACAACGTACAAGAGCGCTAAAGCGCAACAACGTACAAGAGC
>NZ_JBHFNQ010000233.1:0-26810 GCF_041929345.1 Floridaenema aerugineum BLCC-F46 | reverse complement strand
AAAGTACGTTGTGGGGGGGGGGGGCGGGGCGGGTTTGAGGGAGGGGAACCAAAAAAAAAAAAATAATATTTTATTTTTAAAAAAAAAAAAAAAAAATTTTTAAAAATTTAAATAAAAAAAAAAATAAAAAATTATTTTTTTTTTTTTTCTTTTCTGCTTAAATTTGTTGCTCTTACCCCAAACAACGTACTTTATTACTTATACTGAATTCGGGGATCTAACAAAGTATATGATAAATCCACCAACAAGTTAATTAACACAAAAGTAACAGAAACAAAAATTACTCCTCCCTGCACAACTGGATAATCTCTCGCTAAAATTCCCTCATAAATCCAAGAACCAATTCCGGGCCATGAAAAAATTGTTTCCGTCAAAATCGCCCCACCAAGTAAAGTTCCAAATTGTAATCCAATAGTCGTACTAATTGGCAAAAAAGCATTTTTTAAAGCGTGTTTTAAAATTACAAAATATTCAGGAACTCCCTTTGCTCTCGCAGTGCGGATATAATCTTGTGATAGCACTTCTAGCATCGAACTTCTAGTAATTCTGGCGATAATAGCTAAAGGAACTGTTCCTAATGTTATAGCTGGTAAAATTAAATGAGAGAGGACATCTTGTAAAGTATTGAAATCTAATTTAAGAAGAGAATCTAGAACAAAAAAACCTGTGATTGGTTTAAAGTTAAAACCTGCTTCAACGCTAATTCTGCCGCTAGGAGGTAGTAATTGTAAATTGACGGCGAATAGGTAAATTAGCAATAATCCTAACCAATAAACTGGCAAAGATACTCCAATTAAAGAACTACTCATTAATAGGTTATCTAACCAGCTATTTTTCCGAACTGCGGCAAAAATACCCGCAGGAATTCCTAAAATTAAAGCAATTAACATCGCTGCTACTGATAATTCAAATGTTGCAGGCCAACGGGTTGTAATTTCATCAATAATAGGAATACCGCTGATAATACTTTTGCCAAAATCGAAGCGAATTACATTGAACAAAAAGTTAAAATATTGAATTGGTAATGGTTGGTTTAATCCTAATTGCTGTCTTAGGGATTCTATCTGTTCTGGTGTGGCTCTTTCTCCTAATAATACCACTGCTGGATCTCCGGGAATTAAATGCAGCAATGTGAATACTAAAAGGGTGATTCCGATGAGAACCGGAAGCAGACTAAATAAACGTTTTAAAATGTATTTAAACATGATTAGGTACGTTGTTGGGGGGGGTGGGGAAAAAATTTAGAAATAAAAAAAAAAAAAAAAGAATTATTTTTAAAATTTTTTTTAATTTTTTTTTGTTTGTTTTTGGGTCTTTCGCTATTATTTTTAGCCCTAATCCCCAACAACGTACCTTATTAATTATCATTGTTTTTGAATTCCGGCAAAATCTTCGCTACCTAAAGGACTGGGAATCCAACCTTGAACATTTTTTCTTTTTGCTAAAAGTGGTTGAGAATGTACTATTGGTAAACGTACAGCTTCTTGGTGCAAAATTTCATCAACTTGGGCATAAATTTTCGCCCTTGCTGCTTGATCTCCCGTCGCCCTACCTTGGTTTAAAAGTTGGATAACTTTGGCGTTTTTCCAACCTCCAATATCTGTGGTTCCACCGGGGCCAAAATGCGGGTAATAAAAACTATCGGGATCGCCATAATCAGCTGTCCAACCTAACATAAATGCTTGAAATCCGGGGCTTTTTTTGCGATCGGCAATATAAGCTGCCCAATCTTTGGTGTTAAGTTTAACTCGAATCCCGATCGCACTCAAATCAGCAGCAAAAGCCTCAGCAATTGGTTTAGGTGTGGGAAAATAAGGGCGAGAAACGGGCATATACCAAAGTTCTAAATCAAATCCGTTTGGATAACCAGCTTGTGTTAGTAATTCTTTGGCTTTTTGCGGGTTTTGTTCGCGTTTGGTCAGGTTTTTTGATTGCGCCCAACTTAAGATAGATGGGATAAAATGAGGGGAATTTTCGCCTAATTCTCCCCAAAATGCTTGAACTATTTGTTGTTTGTTGATTGCTAGATCGATCGCCTGTCTCACCCTCACATCCGCTAAAGGTTTGTAACTAGTATTCAGCGCCAAATAACCAACATTAAAAGAAGGACGGGGAACAGCTACTAAATTAGGATCGCCTTGAATTTCTTTAATTTGATCTGGTGCAAGATCGACGGTAAAATCAATTTGTCCGGCACGAAGTTGAGCTAATCTGGCTGCGGGATCGGTGACAAAACGGATTACTAATTGATTAGTTTTGGGTAAGTCTTTTTGCCAGTAGTTCGGATTTTTGGCTAAGGTGACGCGATCGCCTGTTCGCCATTCTTTAAATATAAATGGCCCAGTTCCTACAGCTAACGAATTAGGAGTACCATAATTAGCACCAGCTTTTTTAATTGCTGCGGGACTTGCCATACCAAAAAATCCCGATCCAATGGCAGCAGGAAAAGCGGCAAAAGGTTGTTTTAAAACAAATTGAATTGTAGATTTATCTATTACTTTGAAATCTTGTAATAATGAGTTTGGATCTCCTTTAAAACCGCCAAATATTTGCTGCCAAATTTCATAACTTTTCCCAGCGTTGCGATAACCGTTGGGGTTTTTCGCATCCCACCAACGTTCCACATTAAACTTTACCGATTCTGCATCAAAATCAGTACGGTCGTGAAATTTGACACCGGGACGCAGTTTAAAAGTCCAGGTTTTGCCATCCGGGGAAACTGACCAAGAGGTAGCTAAACTAGGTTGCAAATCTGTAGTACCTGGTTTAAATTCTAAGAGGCGATCGTAAATTTGTTGTTGGACAATTAACGAATTACCATCAGTAATATTTCCTGGTTCTAGGTTGACTGGGGAACCCCCCGAACCGTAAACTAATACTTGTTGATTTGTTGTGGAAGTGGTGGGGGTAGTTCGATCGCTATTCTGTGTACTTTTACAGTTGATCAGGATGAGAGCGATCGTACAAACCGTCGCCAAAAAAAATAACTGTCGTCTTTTATAATTGCTCATGTTAATTGCTAAGATATGAAAGAAGTTAAACTGGGAAAATACCTCACTCTCGAAGAGTTTTGTACTTGTACTCAAACTTATCAGAAGTACGCCGATCAAATCAATCCTTTTCCCGAAAACTTAGCAGAAACATTACCTGCAATAGAAGCTTTAACACAGTTTATTTTAGAGCCAATCATCGAGCATTTTGGTATTGATAAATTTCGGCTTACTTACGGTTTTTGCTCAAAAGATTTGAAAAAATATTTAGCCAAAAAAGACCCAGAAACAGGCTTAAAAAATGGTCGAGTTGCGCCAGAAATAGACCAGCATCTTGCACATGAGATCAACAAAAATGGGAAGTATTACTGTCAAAGGTTGGGTGCTGCTTGCGATTTTTTGATTTTGGGGGTGGGGAGCGATCGTGTTATCGACTGGATTTTAGCACAAAAATTGCCCTTTGACTCACTTTATTTTTACGGAGTCGATCGACCAATTCATATTAGTTATGGCCCCCAAAATAAAAGAGAAATTTGGACATTTACCGCATCAGGACAACCCAGCAAAAAAGGAATTGAACATTGGTTAGAATTAGCTAAACAAAGGAGGAACTAAACATTTATCACTAGAAGCAGCTACAGAATTAACTTTAATTTTTTCTGTCAATATGTGTTTAATTTGGATTGCTAGGGCATTAGCCAACAATGGTGGTACTGCATTTCCAACTTGATCGTCTTGTGTTAACCACTTAGCTTTACGAGTCAGATTCCCAAAAAATCGGTAATCATCATCAAAAGACTGAAGACGTGCAGCTTCCCGAACAGTTGTGCCTCTAGGAAGTATGGGATGAATAATATCTGTTCTGTGATTGCAAGTTACTGTTCGGGACGGTTTCAGGCGATCGATCTTCCAAACATTACGTTTTTTTGTTCGCAACTCATCCGGCAATAATCGATTATCACCACCTTCGGGGATTTGAGCATAACGAGTCTGAATTCGCTCACTATGTTTAGTAGCACGATGGTTAAAAATTTTACCTGGAAAGCGATTACCTTGGCGATCGCGTTGATAGGAAAAATAGTATTTACCACTATGTATTAATTCTTCTGCACCTTCTCCAGCAACTATCATTGGAAGGTCAGAAAGTGCTTCCCATGCAGTTACATAAGGTAAGGGAATTTTCTCAAACAAATGAAGTTGTTGCTGTTGATTAAAAGGTGCGTGAGTTGCTTGGGGAAAAGATATTATAGCGCCATCTTGGGGAACTGCCAGCAAAATGAAACGTGGTCGATGTTGTGGTACTCCATAGTCAGCAGCATTGAGCACACGCGCCTCACAATAATATCCAATTTGCTCAAACTCTCGCTCGATCGCACTAACAACATTTCCCCCTTGCATAGACTTAATACCCTCGACATTTTCAAACAACACTACTCTGGGTTGTAACTCCTTAGTTAAGCGCACAAAATCAAGGAAGAGGCTATTTTTTGGGTCGTTAGTAATTCTCAAACCTGCAAGACTGTAGCCTTGACAAGGTGGCCCACCGCAAAGAACATCAACATCTCCAGGGGTGAGATTAGCTGCATGAAGAATTTCTTTCCCGCTTAAAGATCGAACATCGCGATGTAGGCAAACAGTATCAGGGTGATTATAGCGAAAAGTTTCTACCGCTTGCTCATCACAATCAACTGCAAAAGTGGAGGTAAAACCAGCCTTACGAAAACCTTCTGTTAATCCCCCAGCGCCACAAAAAAGATCTATACAAGTGAAATTATCTGTCATATTTTTAACTATTTACTAACAATGAAAATGGTTGTATGTCTGGATATATTCTAATAAGTAGCAACCGCTCAAGGAGGAGTAACTGGTAAGTAATTATTCAGAAAATTCAGCACATTATTTTTGTCAGATATTGTCGCTTGTATCTTGTCTCCATTACAATACCTAATCTCAATTTCAAACTTTAGCACTGGAGTATCAACAGCAGTTGCACTATAATTTGCCACGAAGTCGATCGCTTCTAATACAGAATTTTGCTCAAATGCTCTTCCGTGAAGGGGAAGTACTCGCAAGGAAATTATCTGCCTCGTAATGGAATTTTCTAATGTTTGGATAAATTCATCAACGTCTTGCTGTTTCAGCTTAATCATTTCCTGAATAATTTCAATCCGCTCAGTGTGAGTGAAAGCGTTATAAGCTGCTATTTTAGCTAAATATTCATTTCTAGGTGTTGTGTCATTGGAAATAATATCTAAGCCAAACTTTTGGAAAGCTTGAGCAGCTGTATTAGTTGGAAAATACAGAACTTTAAACTTTAAGCCTTGTAATTGTTGAATTGCAGGAGCAGTAAAGTCTCCTGCCAAAACTGCACCTGCAAAAGGCGCAAAATAACTATTCGTTTCTACTAAAGGTAAAATAGCCCCTTGAATTTCCTGAACTTTATTTTTTGAATGTCTTGTGCCTTTGCGCCAAGCAGCCTCTATAAATGCTATTGGATCTCCTAATTTGCTATCACTACCTCCACGTTCCAACACAAAATCTAGGTCATGCTTACTACCGTATTTATCAGTCCAGGTGGCTTTCTTGAGGTTTTTTCTCGCTGGACGCAAACCCTTTCTATCTATATATAGTCCATGCTTGGTAGCTACTGGAATTAGTAAATGTTCTACAAGTATTTCCAAAAACTCACCCAGTTTTTGACCAAACGCATGAGCGGGTGATTCTGCCACAGCTAACCTTCCATCGAAATTTCATCACTGGCAACAACCATTTTACTTTTTTGCCGTGCTTTTTTAGCAGACTGCGCTAACTTCAAGCGATAAGGGTCAGCATTTTTCTGCCAATACAATCGATAATTGCGGATTTCTGCACAATGTTCATCTAAACAACCTTGCCAACCTTTCAGCGTTCTAATACTATGTAAATGATCAAATAATCCCCAACTTTCTTCTTGTTGACTAAGTTTGGCAAACTTTTCATAATCTGGATAATCAGGAGTTAAAACTGTTTCTTTACGATGCCAAAGTGGAGGATCGGTTGAATCAGAATAATCACGATAACTGACGTGCAAATCTCTTAAATCAATCTGCATACTAGTGTGTAAAGCTGGATGGGGTTCTGTGTCAAAATCGGGATAAAATAGATAGGAAATTTTCGGTTGTTTGGTATGAAATTTGATTAAAGTTGCGCCATCCATGCGACCAATAGTTCTACTGGCGCAACCTTCGTAAATTCTCAAACGATAGTCAAGTTCTGGCAAAGCGGAAACATGAACATAAAGAGCATTAGCACGTTTGCTCCCTATTTGACTGGCTTCACAACATTTATTTATAATGCTTAAATTTCCTAAACTAAACAACATTCCTTCAGCGGCTTCTTTGGCGTTTCTATAACTACCAAAAAGTCCTTTTATATCCCTTTTAATAACTGGAGGGATATCTTTTAATTTGTGAGATTCATTGAAATTCTGTAAGGCAAGATAAAGTAGTAAATCTGAGTAACGTTTTTCCGTAATCATATCCCACTCCTGTTGGTCAGTAGCTTGTAAAATTACTTGGAAAGCACGACTAATTCTGCCGAATTCTGCTTTTAATTCCGCTTCTTGGGGGAATTCTCCTGGTAGGGGAAGACGACCTCTTTCGGTGAAGAAGTTCATTAAAGGTTGGAGTAATTCTTGATAGTCTTCAAAGCGTTTATCGATGTATTTAACTCTGGGGGTGGAGAGGCGCGATCGACAACGAGAAGCACGAAAATTTTCCGCTTGAATTGGATCGCGAAAAACAAAGTAAATTCCTAAAGCAATGGGAATCGAATCTACTTCTAAAACTTGGTCAATATAAACTTTTAACTCTTCTTGTTGGTAATATTTTTGAAAGGTATTTTTGCGAGTAATAAACCCATCGTTATATGCTACTTGACCGCGCCTTTCATCATCAATTAAAACCTGTGCCGAAACAATTAAAACTTGTTTGGTTAATTCCCAAGCTTTTAGTAAAGCTTCTCGCCTTTCTTTCTGACATTCAATCACATTAATTACGTAACCAATATTGACAATATCAGCAGCAATAATATGATTATATGGGAAGTAGTATGGGTCCCATCCATAGCTGACAAAACCTTGTTCAGCAATGCGTTTTACATCTCCGCCATAACCGCAACCATAATCAAAAAAAGTGCTATCTTGATTAAAGATATTTGCTTCTAAAGCTAAACGCACTGGACGAGAAATATCTCGGCGCACCATTGCTGCTCGGTGGCGTTGAATTTGTGGGAATAGTAATTGGTAGTTGGTAATTGGTAATTGGTAATTGTTTTCTTTAAAGTCTAATTCTTCGCCACTTTCTGTAATGATAAAGATGCGATGATTGCGAATTTCTATACCTTTTTCGTCTAAACATTCTTGCCAAGCTCTGAGCGTGCCAATAAAGTTGGTTTTGTCAAGAAGTCCTAATATTTCTTCTTGGCGAGTCAGTTCGGCAAATTCTGCGTAATTAGGATATTCTTCTGTAACAAAAGTTTCTTTGCGATGGAGAATTGGCGGATTATCAGCAGTAGAATAATTTCGATAGTTAATACTACGATCTTTAAGGTCAACTTGGATACTAGCCTGTAAAGCGGGATGGGGATCTGTGTCGAATTCGGGATAAAATAGGAAAGATATTTTTGCTTCGTTGGTGTGAAATTTAACTATGTTTGCTCGATCAATTTGCCTGTCTACAATTGAGAGGAAACGGTTATAATGAAGACGCAATAAAGGGTCGAGTTTTTCAATAGCGGAAATGTGTACGTAAAGAGCATTGGGTAATTTTTTACCGATCGCACTTTGCAAACAACAAGTTTCGATCGCACCCGGTTCTTCCAAGCGAAAAAGCAGTTCGTCACTGAGACTAAAGCTAGTCATTACTTACCCTCAATCAGCTATCTTTTTGAATAAGAATAACTCTACTTGGGGAATTTGGATGACTCGCAAACGTATATTTTTACTAACAATTGCTCTGTTTTCGATCGCCTTTTCTTGGTGGGGTGTAGCAACTGCACAAAATGGACTGGTAGTACGTTCTTTTTCCCGCGATAACGTACCCATGCTATACGTTGCGCCAAAAAACCAAGACAAAATTCCCGGTATTTTAGTGGCGCATGGTTTCGCAGGTTCAAAACAGTTAATGTTGGGTTACGCGCATACATTAGCGCACGCTGGATATGGTGTATTATTGTGGGATTTTGGCGGTCATGGTGCTAATGCGACACCACTAAAATTTGATTCACTACAAAAATATATTGATGTTGCGACTGCTGCTTTGTTGGAACAACCGCAAATAGATGCGTCGCGTTTAGCTTCCTTGGGTCATTCTATGGGTAGCGGCGCAGTAATTTTTGCTGCAATGAAAGATTCTCAAAGTTTTGCGGCGACAGTTGCGGTTTCTCCTACGGGTAGAGGCGTGACACCTGCGACACCGCGCAACCTTCAGCTACAAGCAGGTAGTTGGGAACCGGGTTTTGTTAAGAATGCAGAGAAATTGTTGCAAGGTGCGGGGGGAGAAAATCAAAATTTGGCAGCGGGAAAGGGACGAGAATTAATTATTGTTCCCAATGCCGAACATATTACAATTTTGTTTCGGGATGAGAGTCACCAAGCGGCGCGTAAATGGTTAGATGCAACTTTTGGGTTGCAAAGTGATAGTAAATATCTCGATCGCAGGATGCTTTTTTACGGTTTACACTTATTAGGATGGTTGATTTTACTAGCTGCAATTGCTCCGAAATCCAGTTTTAATGATCATCAAAAAGTTTCTTGGTTGAGAAGTTTTGCGGGTTTGTTGGTAGCGCCTTTTGTGGCAAGTGGGTTGCTTTATTCTTTGGATGGTGCGATTCCCGAAGGGATCGCTACGCGAATCGAACTAGAAAGTTTAGGCGGTTTATTAGTAGGCGGCGCTTTGGGTGTTTGGTTCTTTTTGGCAGGTACAACTTGGCTAATTACTATCTGGAAATTTCCCCGTCCTAAAATAAAAAATTTACTCTTAGGTTTAGGACTATTTGCACTACTTTGGATTGCCTTTGGCGCAATGGCACAAGTAGTCTGGTTACAATGGTGGTTAATTCCCTCACGTTTGTTAGTTTTTCCTATACTTTCTATTGCTTGTTTACCTTGGTTTTTAGCATCAGAAATCGTCCAACAAAATGTAGGAATAGGCAAACGATTAGCTTGGTGGTTTTGCCAAAGTATTCTCTTAATTACAGGTTTAATTGTAGCGGTTTCCCTAGTGCCATCACTCAGCTTTATCTATCTTTTGCTGCCAATATTTCCCCTAGTTTTTGGAATTCTGGCTTTCGCTGCGTCTCAAGTTAATGATGTTTGGACTTATGCTTTAGGAAGTACTTTGTTTTTTGGTTGGACGCTTGCTGCTGCTTTTCCCTTAGCTGGGTAGGGGTATGTTGTTGCGCTTTAGCGCTATTATCCAAGCGCGATCGCACTCTTCAAATAAACAAAAATTCAACTTTTGAAAGAGGTGAAAATAATGGCTTTTGATTATAATTTAGATTTTAAAAACCTCGATTTTCGCTCCTCCCCCGAACTTTACCGAGTTGGAAAAGGCGAACAAGGAGTACTTTTAGTCGAACCTTATAAATCTGAAATTCTTCCTTACTGGCGCTTTAAAACTCCCGAAATTGCTAAAGAATCTAGCGAAAAAATCTATCAAATGTTTCTTGACTATTTGGAACAAGATGATTTTGTAGGCGCAGATATGGCGCGAAAGTTTCTCCAAATGGGTTACACGCGATCGCGCCGATATGCTAATCATAAAAGTGGCAGGAAGTATGAGAAAAATCCGCAAAAAGAAAGCACTAAAGAAGCTCAGTTAGCAGCGAGAAAAAATATCCTCCCCAATGAAGTCGATCCCATAAAAGCTGAATCTGCGGCAATATTTAAAGAAAAATGGACTTTGGCAAAAACCAATGAAAAATATTTACAACTTTTACAAAATCATAAACAGTTGTATGAAAAAGAATAGTTAACTATCAATCTGCTTGACGACAAAATTCTACTGCTCTTTCTACAGCTTGCATCCGTCTTTCATTCATGCTTAAATCTTGGTCAAGTAGAGCTTCATCAAATCCGGGATATGCTGTTTTAACGCAGGTTACAGCTTCAGTTGTACCGCCAACTCTACACAAGTCTACAGCTAAAGTTGTCGATCGCTCAGACTTTTCCTCATTATTCAAAATCCCAAAAAAAGTGTTATCCAAAAATTTTTGTGCTTCTGTGGCACAGATAACACTTTGCTTAGTTCCTGCTAGCTTACATAAGTCTACTGCTAAAGTTAGCGATCGCTCTTTTCTCTCATCATTACTGAATTTACCAAACAAAGCATCCTCGAAAAGTTTTTGCGCTTCCTTAGCACAAATTAAAGTTTCTGGACTTCGGTATTCTCGACATAATTCTGCCGCTAAATTAGCTGCTTTCTCCTTTGTAACTGAACTCCCAAAAAGTGCAGAATAAAAATAGTTTTGTGCTTCTCGTAAACAATTTGCAGCTGTTGTTTGTGCTTCCACAGTCTTTGTAGCTGTAATTACGGTAAAAGTAGCAATTGGTAATAGACAGTTTAAGGTTGCAATAATTCGCAGATTCAGATTCATAGCTATTTCCTGGGATAGGTTGACTAAAAATGTGAGATCAGTTATGAGCAATTATAAATGTAGGGATAATTCATGAATTATCCCTACATTTATAATTTCTGTTCCTTGTTGTTTGGTGAATAAAAAATCATTCTTTCTACAGAGGTTGTGTGAAAAATTCAACAATTACAATTTTACAAGGATAATTCATGAATTATCCCTACTAAATAAACTAGGAGCTAAGAAAATCCATGATTGCTAACCAACATGAGAAAGGTTGGGAAATAATTTATCATCGCGCTCATGCTTTATTGGCGGCGCAAATTGCCGGAAATTGGCGAAAAAGCGATCGACCCAGACGCATTGTAGAAACAGTAGCAGCAATTTCTCATCATGATGATTTAGAAAAAGAATGGGAAGGCAATCACTTAACAGAAGTTGGCACACCTTTAGACTTTACGCTGATTAAAGGAGTGCCTAAAGGATCGGACATAGAAAAAGTGCGAGAATTAACTAAAAATTCCCGATATCGAGGACGTTGGGTAGCAATGTTAATTTCGATGCACGTTAGCTTTTTAGGTGAAGGAAACCGGGGAAAATTACCAGAATTAGATAGCTTTCTTGATGAACAATTGCAAAATCAAAAACAATGGCGAGAAGAGTTAGGAATTAGCAAAGAAGAAGCAGCACAAACTTATGCTTTTTTCCAGTTATGCGATCGCCTTTCACTCATCCTTTGTAATCGTCAATTACCAGCAGGTGAACGTTATTTAGAAATTGGCAAAGATGCCGAAGGTCAACGTTATGATGTAATTCAAAAACAAGATCAAACTGTGTATGTAAAACCTTGGCCTTTTGAAGAGGAAAGCTTTACTGTTAATGTGGAAGCAACTTACTTAAATCAAGTAGTATTTGAGAACAACGAAGTTTTAGCTCAAGCGCTGCAAGTTGCACCAATAAAAACTCTAGAGTGGACTTTTACCAACTCTTCAGATTAATCGCAAACAATCTTAATTAAGTGAGAAGTTGCCAAACATTTGTTACCCTAGAAGATGACCAAAAAGTTATCTCACTGGTAACGGTTGAATAGATTCGATGTTGAACATTCCGCAACTTCTCGCACAAGAACTTTCCCTCGCACCTTCGCAAGTGCAAAATGCACTGGATCTCTTCGCTGAAGGTGCAACAATTCCCTTCATTGCACGCTATCGTAAAGAACGCACTGGCGCACTTGATGAAATACAACTTCGCAATATTTCCGATCGCTTTACCTACCTCACAGAATTAGAAGCAAGAAAAGCGACAATTTTAGATGCGATCGCTTCCCAAGGTAAACTTACTGATGAATTAAAAGCTAAAATCGAATCTTGTTTACAAAAAAATGAATTAGAAGACCTTTATCTTCCTTATAAACCTAAACGTAGAACTCGCGCCACAATTGCTAGAGAAAAAGGTTTGGAAGGGTTAGCAGAATTTATTAAATCTCTGAACGATCGCAACGCCAAACCCACACCTTTAGAAGCAGAAGCAGCAAACTACATTTCCGAAGAAAAAGGAGTAAAAACAACCGAAGATGCACTCAAAGGGGCTTCAGATATTTTAGCCGAAGAAGTTGCAGAAAAAGCCGAATTGCGTGCTTACTTGCGTGAATACTTTTTAGAAGAAGGTGTCTTTGTTTCCCGGATTAAAGAAGAACATCCCGAAGGAAGCACCAAATTTGAAATGTATCGCAATTACCAAATTCCCGTCAGAAATATTGCCCCTCACAATATGTTGGCATTGTTGCGGGGTGAAACTGAAGGAATTTTAGATTTAGATTTAGCTTTTGACGACTCCGTTGTTCTGTCTTACCTGGAATCTCAAAACATTAAAACTAAGATTCCTCAAGTCAAACAATTTTACCAGGAAATGATCAAAGATGCCTTCAATCGGTTGATGAAAACTTCTTTAATTACAGAAGTTCGCGCCGAAAAGAAAGGTTATGCAGATTTAGAATCAATTAAAACCTTTGAAAGTAATTTGCGAGAGTTGTTGTTATCTTCTCCAGCGGGAATGAAACCAACTTTAGCGATCGATCCCGGATTTCGCACAGGTTGTAAAGTAGCAGTCCTCTCCGAAACAGGTAAATTTTTAGAATATCAAGCCATTTTCCCCCATCAAAGCGCAGCACAACGCACCCAAGCAGCTAACAGTTTAAAAAGTTTAATTCAAAAGTACAACATTGAGTTAATTGCGATCGGTAACGGTACAGCTTCCCGCGAAACAGATGAATTTGTTGCCGAAGTTTTAAAAGATAGCGATCGCAAACCCATTAAAGTTATAGTAAACGAATCAGGCGCATCAATTTATTCCGCTTCCGATGTTGCCATTTCCGAATTTCCCGATCTTGATGTTACCGTAAGAGGAGCAATTAGCATCGGTCGGCGTTTACAAGATCCCTTAGCGGAACTAGTAAAAATCGATCCCAAATCGATCGGTGTCGGACAATATCAACACGATGTAGACCAAAAATTGCTCAAGAAAAAGTTAGATGAAACCGTCGAAAGTTGCGTTAACTATGTTGGCGTAGATTTGAATACCGCATCCAAAGAATTACTAACATTTGTTTCCGGGATGACACCAACAGTTGCGAAAAATGTTGTTAGTTATCGGAACGAAAATGGCGCTTTTAAAAATCGTCGTCAACTGTTAAAAGTACCCAAATTAGGGCCAAAAGCCTTTGAACAAGCAGCCGGATTTTTAAGAATTCGTGGTGGCGATAATCCCTTAGATAATACTGCGGTGCATCCTGAAAGTTATGGTGTGGTAGAAGCGATCGCCAAAGACCTTAAAGTACCTCTCAATAATATCACCCAAATAGCCGAAAAACTCAAATCAATTAATCTGAATAAATATGCCACTGATAAAGTTGGATTACCGACACTTCGAGACATCTTCTCGGAATTAGAAAAACCCGGAAGAGATCCCCGTGCTGAATTTAAATATGCTACCTTTAAAGAAGGAATCAAAGAAATTTCCGACTTAAAAGTTGGGATGGAATTAGAAGGAATTATCACCAATGTTGCTAACTTTGGCGCATTTGTAGATATCGGCGTGCATCAAGACGGTTTAGTACATATTTCTCAACTTGCCGATCGCTTTGTCAAAGACCCCAAAGAAATAGTCAAAGTCGGACAAGTTGTGAAAGTACAAGTGATGGAAGTTAATGAAAAATTGAAGCGAATTAGCTTATCAATGAAAGCCGTTAATCAAGCCAATGCTGGGAGAAAATAAGGAGAATATATGGCGAAAATTTTAGTTACCGGAGCAGCCGGATTTGTAGGTTTTTTTGTAGCACAAAAATTGCTGGATAGAGGAGATGAAGTCATAGGATTAGATAACCTAAATGATTATTATGACGTAAATCTTAAATATAGCAGATTAGCACAATTAGAAGGCAGACCAAACTTTACTTTTTCTAAGTTAGATTTAGCCGATCGCGAAGGCATGGAAAACCTATTTGCCGAACATCAATTCGCTCGGGTAGCACATTTAGCTGCACAAGCAGGCGTTCGCTATTCCTTAAAAAATCCCCATGCTTATGTAAATAGTAACGTAGTCGGTTTTATCAACATCTTAGAAGGTTGTCGCCAGCAAAATCTCCAACATTTAGTATTTGCTTCCAGCAGTTCTGTTTATGGTGCAAATACCAAAATGCCATTCTCCGTTCACGATAACGTAGACCATCCAATGAGCCTTTATGCTGCTACAAAAAAAGCTAATGAATTAATGGCTCATACCTACAGTCATTTGTATAATTTACCCACAACCGGACTAAGATTTTTCACCGTTTATGGCCCTTGGGGTCGTCCAGATATGGCATTATTTGCCTTCACCAAAGCAATTTTATCAGGCAAACCAATTGATGTATTTAACTATGGAAAAATGCGGCGAGATTTTACATACGTTGAAGATATTGCCGAAGGGGTAGTTCGCACCTTAGATAAAATACCAGAACCCAATCCCGAATGGTCAGGAGAACACCCAGATCCCAGCACAAGTAAAGCACCTTACAGACTTTATAACATTGGCAACAATCAACCCGTAGAATTAATCCGATTCATTGAAGTTTTAGAAGATTGTTTGGGAATCAAAGCCGAAAAAAATATGTTACCTTTACAACCAGGAGATGTGTTAGCAACCTACGCAGACGTAGACGATTTAGCTAAAGATGTAGGCTTTAAACCCACCACATCGATCGAAGTAGGAATTGATAACTTTGTGAAATGGTATCGCTCTTACTACAAAGTTTAAATGACTATTTCTATATTTGTAGGGTGCGTTAGTGACAACGTAACGCACCATCCAAATTTTTACCAGAAGCTATTTAAAACTCTTCCTCTAACTCAATACTTGGTTCACCGGGAAAAAAGCGATCGCTCAAAATATTTTCCCACACATAACCACAAACAGAAGGAAAAGTTTTGTAAGGCAAATTAGTTTCCATCACCGCTAAATCTTTGCCATTTTCATAAGCTTCCGGTAAAATTTCTAGCAAGTAAGGTTTCAAGCTAGGATTATCTCGCATTAACCTCAAAATATCACGTCTTTGGACTCGAATTGTTGCCAACCAACTACGACTCCGCCGTTCCCTTTGATATTCCCACTTTAATAAATGACCAATCAAAATACTCAAACGATTTCGCAATTCTTGGCGTTGTTGTTTTCCCAAAGATTCAACTTCCTCAATTAAATTTGCTAAATCTAACTTTTGCCACTCTTGATGACGCAGTAACTCAGCTTGTTCTTGTGCCCAAGCATAAAAATCCATTTGGTAAAGATTAGACATAATTTTCTTACCAATTCATTAAATAGTGCAATAATATCATCATAATTAAATGTACTAAATTAACGGTAATTTTACTAAGCTACGGTAACAGTTAAGAAAAACTTCTTATTCCCATAAGCTGTTGTTAATTTAAATCATTTATTCCCTGTTCCCCTCATACCCTATTTAAACGCTGAACAGCCCAAGAAATTTACTTGCTAATTTAGTAGATCATTCAAAGTACAATTAAAGTCGAGTATGCCGTAATTATTGTGGGAGTCTTACGATGCCAGGAGCGGTCGGTATGGTTGAAGTCAAGGGTCTTCCTCCAGCTTTAGCAGTGGCAGATGCGATGGTGAAAGCCGCCCGTGTGACACTTGTCGGTATGGAGAAAGTCAGCAGTGCCCGCTATACACTCATTGTCCGAGGAGATGTAGCCGAGGTAACAACCTCTGTGGAAGCAGGGGTAAGAGCAGTAGCCACAGTCAATACAGAAGAAGAATTATTGCTTTCTTATCACGTAATTCCTCGCCCTCATGCTAATGTCGAGACTGTACTACCAATTCATAACAGTCGGGAAGTTGAAGCTTATCTTCGGGCTTGACAAAGTTAGTTTTTAATCGTGTTAGTTGTTAGCCTTTAGTCAAAATTTCTACTAACTGCTAACCACTAACTATAAACATGAAATATTCCATTGAAACCTAAATTTTCCTAACTAAAAATTAAATTTACGTTAACCTAAAGTAAAGGAACTGTAGTAAAAACCAAACCATGATTGCCAACTCTACCATTACTCATAACCCCCTGTTAATTGGCAAAGGACTACCTCCCTTTGATGCCATTAAACCAGAACAAGTAGAACCTGCATTTGCCGAATTACTTCCTAAACTAGAAGCAGAACTCACCCAATTAGAAGCCAATGTTCAGCCCACTTGGAGTGGTTTAGTTGAACCCTTAGATTGTTTAAACGATCCCCTAATATGGAGTTGGGGAGTAATTGGTCATTTGATGGGAGTAAAAAACAGCCCCGAACTGCGCCAAGCTTACGAAAACGTCCAACCAAAAGTTGTGCAATTTTGGAACAAACTCAACCAAAGTAAGCCCATCTACGAAGCATTTAAAGCTTTGCGCCAAAGCCCAGATTGGGATAAATTACAACCAGCACAACAGCGAATTGTCGAATCAGCAATTAAAGATGCCGAACTTTCTGGCGTAGGTTTAGAAGGTGAAGAAAAAGAACGTTTCAACGCCATTGAATTAGAACTAGCCGAACTGGGAACCAAATTTTCCAACCATGTTTTAGATGCTACCAAAGCTTTTAGTTTAACCCTCACAACTAAAGAAGAAATTGACGGTTTGCCTCCCAGTTTACTCAGTTTAGCTGCTCAAGCTGCCCGTGCTGCTGGAGAAGAAAACGCCACCCCAGAAAATGGCCCTTGGCGCATCACCTTAGATTTTCCCAGCTATGTTCCCTTCATGCAACATAGCACTAGGCGCGACTTACGAGAACAACTTTATCGCGCTTTTATTAGTCGCGCTTCCAGTGGTGAATTGAACAATTACCCGCTTATTGAACGCATTTTAGAACTACGAAAAGAACAAGCTGGCATCCTTGGTTTTAACAGTTATGCAGAGTTAAGTTTAGACAAAAAAATGGCTCCCAATGTCGATGCAGTAGAAGCATTGTTGGAAGAATTGCGTCTAGCTAGTTACGATGCGGCTGTTAAAGATTTGGCAGAAATAAAAGCTTTTGCTGCTGCCAAAAATGCCCCCGAAGCTAACGACTTGAAACACTGGGATATTAGTTTTTGGTCAGAACGGCAACGGGAAGAAAAATATGCGTTCAACGCTGAAGAATTGCGTCCTTATTTCCCCTTACCACAAGTATTAGATGGGTTGTTTTCTTTAGCAAAACGGCTATTCGGTGTAACTATTACTGCTGCTGATGGTACTGCCCCTGTTTGGCATGAAGATGTGCGTTATTTCCAAGTAGCTGATGAAACCGGAAACCCCATTGCATACTTTTATTTAGACCCCTACAGTCGCCCCGCAGAAAAACGCGGTGGTGCCTGGATGGATGAATGTATTGTGCGGGCAAAAATCATGGAAGCTGGCACAGAAACAACTCGTTTGCCAGTGGCATATTTAGTTTGCAATCAAACTCCGCCAGTGGATGGTAAACCCAGTTTAATGACCTTTATGGAAGTGGAAACTTTATTCCATGAATTTGGTCATGGTTTACAACATTTGCTTACCAAAGTTGATTATCGGAGAGCAGCTGGAATTAATAATATTGAGTGGGACGCGGTAGAATTGCCGAGTCAATTTATGGAGAATTGGTGTTACGATCGCAACACCCTATTCAACATGGCAAAGCATTACGAAACAGGCGAACCTTTGCCCGAACATTACTACCAAAAACTCTTAGCCGCACGCAACTACATGAGTGGTAGCGGCACATTGCGCCAAATTCACTTTAGCCTTTTGGATATCGAATTGCACGATCGCTATCAACCCGGAGGCGCAGAAAAAGTCACCGATGTCAGAAACCGCCTCGCCAAAACCACCACAGTCATCCCACCCTTACCCGAAGACGCATTTTTGTGCGCCTTCAATCACATCTTTGGCGGAGGTTACGCAGCTGGATATTACAGCTACAAATGGGCAGAAGTTCTTAGCGCCGATGCCTTCTCCGCCTTTGAAGAAGCAGGTTTAGAAAATGAACCCGCCATCACCGAAACAGGTAAACTTTTCCGCGAAACAGTCCTAGCATTAGGCGGTAGCAAACATCCAATGGAAGTTTTTAAAGCTTTCCGAGGTAGAGAACCAAATACCGAAGCATTGCTTAGACACAGTGGGCTAAAAGGGTAAACTCAGATCTTGCACAACTAGGAGGTAGAACCTCCCAATAGTCGTTCCCAGGTTGAACCTGGGAACGAGAAATCATCTGGGTCCCCAGTCCCCTGTTCCCAAAACCAGGTTTTTGAGCTACCATACCGAGACTAGTATCAAATCATTATGTTACGAGAAGAAGCAAGCTGGCTGGCAAATATTATTTATTCTATAGCGCCAGATCATGTATTTCCGCTGTTGAACATTGGAAGTGAAAACCAAGATTTTCGAGAGAAAGAACAACCTTGGATAGATGATTTTTTGTTCAAGCCAGCCAGAAAAAAGGGATATTCTATAATTCATACTGACATAAAAAATGATGTAGGAATTGATCTAGTAGGAGATTTATACAATCCTCTATTTTTAGAGAAAATTTCCCAAATGAATATTAAATCTGTGTTGTGTTCTAATCTACTTGAACATATAACCAACAAAGAGGAAATCTGTAAAATTATTAGCTCTATTATCCCAGATGGAGGTTATCTATTTGTGACAGTTCCCTATCAGTATCCCTACCATCGAGATCCCATAGATACAATGTTCCGACCTAATATTGAAGAATTGAGTAATCTTTTTCCAGATTTAAAATTGATTCAGGGTAAAATTGTCGAGGGAGGAACTTTGGTTAAATCAACTTCTATCACACCAATACTATATTTACTCGCGATGATAATTCGACTAATCTTACCTATTTATCAACCGCTCAGGTGGGTAGATTCCCTGCGATATAGTTTATGGCTTTTCCGAGATATTTCTGTAACTTGTATTGTCTTACAAAAAAGATTATAAATGTGTTATGAACTACTCGGCTGTGCCTCTTTAGCTGGAAAAAGATCAGGAAAATCTGATGATACCTAAAATTACTCAATCATCATTGTACGATCGCGATTTCGCCCTGTGGTTAGAAGACACCGCAGCAAAGCTAAAAGCGCGAGATATTCACAACTTAGATTGGGATAACTTGGTGGAGGAAATTGAAGCTTTGGGAATTTCACAAAAGCATGAAGTAAGTAGGTATAGGTAAATAAAGTGAAAACCAAGGCGGGCAGGATGCCCACCCCACAAGAGTTACAGCTTTATTGTGGGGTGGGCAGGATGCCCACCCCATCCTTAAATAACTATGATCACTTTATTTATTTGCACCTACTTAGAAAGTCGATTAAAAACAATTTTTACTCACATTCTCAAGCGGTGTTACGTCCCTTTACCTGATTGTTTTCGCGGTTGGCAAGTTACCATTCGCACCCAGCGAAATGATTTAAATCGACTTTTGAAAAAAGCCCCAAGCTTAAGCAATCATTTACTAGCAGAATTTGCAGAGATTTATCAAGAAGCACTTTCCGAAGTGTCAGAAGAATATCCCGAAACACAGTTTCCCCAAACATGGCAATTTAGCAGCGATTTAGATGCAATTTTAACCGAAATATTCTGGGAAAATGAAGATGATCTATGATTCGTTAGGAAAATCAATGTTTTCATAGAGATCGGCAATTAAAATTGGCAATTCAAACATATTCAAAGTTAGGTTAATATTGGGATCGTCATATTCGGAAAAAAGCCATTGATTGACAGCAGTTTTTACATAATGTTCTACATGAATGCGATATTGGTCGATTAAAAGATACTCTTGGAAATTGGGAATAGTGCGATAGGGGGCAAATTTCTCGCTGCGATCGTAATTTTGCGTAGACTTAGATAGAACTTCCCCAATAAAACAAGGATTTATTACTGTGTCTTTCCGTCCAGTTTGTAGTTCTATAGGTTTGGGTAAAACCATCACATCAGGATAAGTATAAACCCTAACTTCTGGAATCAAAAGCCTTTGATCTACATAAAAAGTTCTGTAAGCTTTTCCTTTGAGAGCAAGCTTAAGAAGAATATAAAGGTTTCCAGCAATATCATTATGGTCAGGTGTTCCACCAGTCATCTCGATAATTTCTCCATTGCGATATTCGTTGCGAGTTTCTGAGGCAATTTCAAGTTCTAGATATTCTTCTGGTGTGTAGGTTTTTGTTTCAGTTTGAGCGATCATAATTCGTCGATCCTAATGTTTCAAGTTGCTGGTTTTCTGTTTAGTTAGCCTAGCTTCCTGTTTTGGTAATTTCTTTTAAGTAACGCAAGTTGCTAGTTATATTGAGTAGGGTGCGTCAGAAACCCAAAATTAGTGATAATATCCAAAATTTTACTATCTGACGCACCCTACAGCCTGAAAATTAATAACTAGCAACTTGCGTTAAGTAGTTAGCAATGCACTCAGAGTTTCATTTGACATAAAACGCCGAAAGTCCAAAATTTCTACTAAAACAAGTTTGTCATCTTGAGAATAATGCAAAATAACTTGTCCTTCGTCTTCAGCATAAACTATTGGCTCAGGGGAAAGTTCGATCGAAAGAGCATCAACATCTTTGCTATAGCTAATCTTCTTCATATCTAGATCTCCTGTTTCATGCTCTGACTATTCTTCTAATTCTTCCAGGCACATTTTAATCACTTCACGAATATTCTGCATCAGTTCATCAATAGTTTCTCCTTGGCTATAGCAAGCCTTAAGTTGGGGAACTTCACCGATATAAATTCCATCTTCATCTCGTTCAATTACAACGTAAAATTCTCTGTTTTTCATCTTAATATTCTGCCTTTGCTACTTCAAAATTTAATTCTAATAAAAACTTTAATACATCATCATTAGCTTTGATACCATAAGCTTTACAAACGAGTTGATCTAATTGAGCATGAAGTTTGGCGAGTTGGCTAGCAGGTTCAGCAAAAAATTGGTTGTATAACTGAGTAATTCCCCACTGTTTGCGCTCCATTTGTTCGGTGCGATAATCATGTATAGCTTGCATGGCGGCGCGAATTTCAGTTTTGATTTTTTCTGGGCAATTTTGGGGAAAGGGGAAGGTTTCAAAACAGGTGTTGTGGGTGTAGGCAATATCTGCTTTAAGTGTTGATTTTTGTGCGTGCATCCAGATGCGATGGGTGCTAGAAGTGAGGATACCAAGAACATAAAAATCATCACAAGCAACAACAACTGATTTATCACCTGCTAGCCAGTTAGATAGGAAAGGAATAAAAATTGACCATTTCGATACTCTAGGAACGGCGAAACAATAGGGTAAAGAAGCTAGAGCTTTTCGCATTCCTTCATTTGTGCGTTTAAATCGCCACCACTTTTCTCTCATTATTGCTTCTCGATTAGATTCTCGCTCAGGCTTAACGTATTTTTTGACATGATCGAATGGCAGTAGATAATCACTGACTTCCTCTAAACTACGATTATCAAAATCAATAATCCAACGTTCTGGCTTTCCCTGTGGATTTTGTGCTAGATTTGCACCCATCGAAAATAATTTGAGAACTTCGCAATTTTTAGGATCGGATTGAATCCATTTATTTACCTGCGATTCAGTGACAATAAAACCTTTGCCAACCGGAATTACACCTTGAAAACACAAGTTAAGATTTGCTTTTAATCGCACGGCTTGAGAAACATCAACTTCAGCTTTGAGAGAAGAAGTTATGTTTGGGACAATTTTGTGATCTATCCGATAAGTTAATTCCTTAGTTTCAGATGTTTTTAGCCAATTAATAATGCTGATGTGTACTTTCGCTTCACCAGACCAAGGTTGTGTGGAGATAACATCATAAATACAGCCGTCATTTTGGGTAATGTAATCTAAAGCAGCTTTACGACTTTTGCCTTGAGAAATTGAATTAGTTGCGACTAAACCAGCACGGCAATTTACTCTTAAATGATTATGAGCAAGGCGAAACCAGTAGGTACAGAAATCAACTGAATCTTTGACATCAGGAAATTTGGCGAAAATGCGATCGACATATTTATCACCCAAAACTAAACGAATATGTTTGCCACCCAAAAAAGGCGGATTACCAATAATTGCATCAACAGTTTCCCACTCACAAAACAAAGCATCATCACAGCGAATATTTTGATCCAAATTATCCAGAGGTAACGCCTGATCCATATCCAATGGTAAATTCATCTGCGCCACATTAAGCAAGTGGTTTTCTTCATCCAGTGCTAACTTTTTCGCCAGCATCAAAGTTACTTTGGCTAATTCCACTGCAAAAGGTTTAATATCAATGCCGTAAAACTGACTGGTTTTTACTAGTGACATCGTACCAATTACATTAGCAGCACGAGTAGATTTCTGATGAATTTTCCCTAATAACTCAGCCTCTAACCGCTTCAACTCCCGATAAGAAACATAGAGAAAATTACCACTACCACAGGCAGGATCGAGGACTTTAAAATTGATTAACTCTTGTCGCAGCGAAAGCAAATCTTTTAAGGTATTTGCCGCTTCAATTCGTTCTCGCCAAGGGCGGATAATTGTCGGTAAAACTACTTTTTGAATATCCGCCTCGCTAGTGTAGTGAGCACCCAAAGCGTGACGTTCTTCTTTACCCATACTAGACTCAAATAACGTGCCAAAAATCGCAGGTTCGACTTTTGACCACCGTTCCGCTGCTGCTTCTAATAGCAAGTCAATTTCGCTTCTAGTCAGGTGTATGGGTTCAACAGTTGAAAATATGCCACCATTAAAATAAGGTACATCTCGATAGCGGCTATCTTTGGGTGCGGGGCGTTGAGTTCCCATTTGCCGAAATAATCCGCCAATTAAATCATAAGAACTGACGCGATTTGTTTGGCATTCACTTAAAAATTCGGTGAATAAACCTCTAGGTAATAAATCAATATCTTCAGCAAACAAAGCTACTACACACTGAAGGATAAATCTTTGGGCGTTTTCTACTTTTTCGCCTCGCTGCACTAAGCGATTAAAAACTTGAGCAACTTTATCAGCGGCAGTGCGAGTAACATCAATTTTGTTATTATTAAATAAAGGTTGGCGATTTTCGGGGAAGAGAAAGTTAAGGGCGGTGAAACGATCGCCTAACTCCGCCAAACGCACCCGATCCACAGGTTCCCGAAGCTGAATATCAAAATCATAAATCCAAAACTCATCAAAATTGCAAAGCACTACATACTTTGGACGTTGCGGCACTAATTCTAACCAATATTCAAAAGCTTGCTGATAATGTTTTTCTAGTTTTTCCCCTCGTTTTTTCATCTCTAACAATAACCGAGGTCGCCATAACAAATCGGCAAACTTTGTGCTTTTACCTTTGGCTTTTACTCGATATTCTAATTCGGCTCCTGCTTCTTTGTAACCTGCGTGATTGAATGCTTGGAAAAGGCGATCGCAAAATACTTGCGCCTCCCCTTTTTCATCTCCCCGTAAACTCCGAACGTAATCAACAAAGCCTTGAATATTCCTCAGTATATCAGTCATCTGGATTAAAAATTAGCGCGATCGGTCTAATTTTTAATTATCTGATACCTTTTTATCTAAAAACCAAATTTATAGTTAAATTTATCTAAATTAGTAAGGTGCGTCAGAAACTCAAACCCTAATTCTGTCGATAAGATTCATGGTCTGACGCACCCTACAACTACAACTTAAAATTTTTATCTTTCAGTCCATTTTAATGGACTTTAGCTATTAGCCTGCGAATTGATTCGCAGGCGGGCTAAAACGACAGGTGCAAGATCTCAATTTATTGAAGTTGGTTTTGGACTAGCCGCTGGTTCCTCAGTTTGTTGGCTAGCAGGTTCCGCAGTCGGAGTTGCCGCAGGTTTACTCCCAGAAGCAGCAGGTTTCTCGGTTGGCGAAGAAGTATTAGTTTGCGCCTGTTGCTGATAGAAACCCACCACCTTTTGCACGTAAGTCGCAGTCGCGCCACTGGTACAAGCGTTGTCTTTACCAGTCATCCACCAACAAGCAGCACCACGTACAGCAGCAGTTTCATTACCAGTCGCACTATACAACCTGTTGAACTCCCTTCGAGCAATACAGGCTACAGTATCCCTAGCGGCTTTAGCGTCAGACTCAAATTGAGCAGGAGTCAGTTGCCTTCCCAAACAGCGTTTAGTCCAGTCAGGAATAATAGCTGGCAAAACTTGCCAATCACTGTACATCCCGTCATTGGCGCGGTTTGGAGGCGCTGCCTTTCGCAAAGCTTCCACCATCGCGCTTACCTGGGCATCAGAAACTTGTCTTGCAGGTCTAGTTTGTTGGGCTATCGCTGAACCATTTCCCAACCAAATACCAGCTAAGATGCTTGTGAGTAGTAGATTTTTGCCCTTCTTGATTAACTTGGTATTCATAGCAGATACTTCAGTAATCACTCCAAAATAACTCCGACTGTCCTGAAAGAAGATTTACCATTAACAGAGGAGGGTGCGTCTGTCGAAAGTATGATTTGTTGTCTTAATCCAGATTGCCATAACCCTGAAAACCCTGATGGGACTGAGTTTTGCCAAAGTTGTGGGGCAACACTTGCGCCCCTGCGTAACCGTTACCGTGTAATTCAGCTACTCGGTGCCGGAGGATTTGGCAGAACTTTCCTCGCTGAAGATCTAGATAAACTCAATGAGCGATGTGTTGTCAAGCAGTTTTTACCCCAAGCGCAGGGTAGCTGGGCAATTAAAAAAGCTACCGAACTATTTCAGCAAGAAGCAAGGCGACTGCAATTACTAGGAGAACATACCCAAATTCCTACGCTTTTCGCCTATTTTGAAGAAGATAAACTTCTATATTTGGTGCAACAGTTTATCGAAGGAGATAACTTGTTGCAGGAGTTGGGCAAACAAGGCGCTTTTAGCGAACAAAAAGTTCGCGAATTGTTAATTGATATATTACCAGTCCTGCAATTTGTACATCGACAACAGGTAATTCACCGCGATATCAAACCCGATAATATTATTCGTCGTCGCAGCGATCGCAAATTAGTGTTAATTGATTTTGGCATAGCCAAACATTTAACGGCAACTGCCATGAGTCAACCAGGTACTCACATCGGCACTCTCGGCTATGCCCCAGTCGAACAAATGCAAGATGGCACAGCATATCCTGTCAGTGATTTGTATAGTTTGGGTGTGACTTGTTTTAGGTTATTAACTCAAACTAGCCCCCATAATTTGTTTGTCAATAGCGGTTATGAATGGACAAAAAATTGGCAGCAATATTTGCCCAAACCCATCAATGATAATTTAGGTTATGTGCTAAATAAACTGTTGCAAAAAGATCTGCAACAGCGTTATCAATCAGCAGATGAAGTTTGGCAAGATTTGCATTCTACAAGTTTACCAACAACAATCAATCAAAATGTCACTCAAATTACCCAGCCATCATCATCAATAATCGATAATCCGGCTGCTAAACCAAGAATTAATCGCCAAACTAAGACTTTAATTGCTGGGTTAGGAACTGCTTTTTTGCTGTTCGCAGGTGGTGGTTATTGGTATTGGCAGAAGTCTACTAATCCCCGCACTTTAGGAGGGCATTCCGGCGAAGTAAATACTGTAGTTGTCAGTCGAGACGGCAAAACAATTGCTAGCGGTAGTGATGATAAAACTGTTAAGTTGTGGCAACTGTATGGAGGTAAAGAAATCCGCACCCTTAAGGGTCATTCTGATTTAGTTTATTCAGTTGCTATTAGTCCTGATGGAAAAACTTTAGCTAGTGGTAGTAAGGATAACACTGTTAAGGTTTGGAATTTAAAAACTGGCAAACAATTACTTAATTTAACGGGTCATAAAGCTCTGATTAATTCTGTAGCAATTAGTGCTGATAATCAAAATATTGCTAGTGGTAGTTATGACAATACTATCAAAATTTGGAACCGGAAAACCGGACAGCTAGTTCGTACTTTGAATGGGCATTCGGCTCCTATACTTTCTGTTGCCTTTAGCCCTAATAATCGCACTCTTGTTAGCGGTAGCGTCGATAGAACTGTGAAAGTTTGGGATTGGCAAACAGGTAAGGAATTACGCAGTTTAAACGGGCATTCAGGTGATATTAATTCTATTGCTTTGAGTCCTGATGGTCAACTAGTGGCTAGCGGTAGTGATGATAAAACTATTAAGATGTGGAATGTAAATACAGGACGTGAATTACGTACTTTTACAGGAGGACATACAGCTGATATTAATTCTATTGCCTTTAGCCCAAATGGTAAAACTTTAGCTAGTGGCAGTGATGACAAAACTATTAAGTTATGGAATTTGATGACTGGAGAACAATTAGCTACTTTTCAGGGACATACTGCGCCTGTTTTTGCTGTTGCTTTCAGTCCTAATGGTAAGTTATTAGTTAGCGGTAGTGGGGATAAAACTATTAAAATTTGGCAAGTTCCATAAAATTTCAGGATTTTAAATATATTTATGGAAGTACAACCAAGAGATGTTCAGCTTTATATTACAGTAGATGGAAGGATTCCTTTTGCTGAGTGGCTTGAGTCTCTGCGCGATCGCAATATTCGAGCTAAAATTAATCAAAGGATGGCTCTCCCGGATTTATGGTGATAACAAAATCTTATTTAATCGTAGGGTGTGTTAGGCACGGGCGATAAATTCAGCATTCCAATCCATCAATAAATTCCCGTGCCTAACGCACCGTTCCCTGGTTTGTAACATTTAT
>NZ_JBHFNQ010000232.1:0-9496 GCF_041929345.1 Floridaenema aerugineum BLCC-F46 | reverse complement strand
GGCGAGAGCGGAATTGCACCGCTACGGTTACTAAGTTGTTAATGGTTTGTTTCAGTCGTTACGATTGACTGAGAGCCACTACCCTGCTTACACTTCAGGTCATTAACCTTCCATTTTGGCCGGAACGAATCGCACTCCTATATTTATACTAACAATTATAGATGAGCGATTTCGCAATCTAAAGGTATAAATTTCTCAAATAAGAAGATCTATCTTAGAGTTGCTATGAGATAACAACAAAGAAGGATGAACCATCAGAGTTGTAGGGTGCGTCAGAAGATAAATTCGATACGCCTACGGCACGCTACGCGAACGACAGCATCAGAATTTGAGTGTCTGACGCACCCTACTAATTGTGCCAGTTGCGTAAGTCGTGCAAATTAACAAATCGGACGATGACCGGGTTTCACAGCATGGATATACTCACTACCGGAAGTGGGCCATCCTCGTTTGTAAGCAGCTTCCTCTGGGTTTCCCCATCCCAACTGCAAGAGAATTTCCAGAAACTCTGACTTTTCCCACTTGCAAAGATTAGCCCATTCTGTCCTTTGTGCAATTCTACTCACATCAGCAGGATCGATCGCACGATAATCTTTACCATGATTGACACTCAGATAAAAATCCATAGCGGATGTTATCTCATGCCAAAATTTCAGTATGGAGGATTTAGCAGCTTTTAAAATCTCCACATCGCTTGGTAAAGCAATTAAGTGAGAGTCAACTTCTGGAAAGCGCAAAGACTTGCCTTTAACGGAAATCTCGCGCCAAACAATCCCAGAAACTCCATGTTGTCTTTGGTAATGATGAATAGTAGCTTTAAAATCTTGATAAGCTGTAAACTTTTGCACTCCCTCCGTTTTCAAAAATCTGTCTATTAAAGGATTTCCCGAAGGTTTCGCACTCAAGCTAAGGCGCTGTCCAGTGAGACAGGCTTGACGCTCGTGTGCCAAAATTGTTATTAGATCCTGGGTGGTGTAAACTTTGGTCATGAGAACACCATTCAGTTGGTTTAATTGCAAGTTTAACCTCTGAACCAATATTTTTTGGTTATCCTTTACTAATAATTTGGAAATTTGGTACGTTGTTGGGCTTTAGCGCCAGACATAGTGCTAAAGCCCAACAACGTACTTTAGGGTATGTTAGTTAGTTAACTCGCTGCTAAACTCGTTGAATGCTTTTGGTTTTAACTCCTTAGACTCAGTACGAGGTAGCAAGTTAAACAATTCCCGAAAGGCATCATCGATTTTTTCAAAAGGTACTTGTCCTTTTTCGTTAATTACTTGCTTACCTGATTTGTCAAGTAGGACGACTTGGGGAACAAAACCTTGGTAATAATAACCAACTTCTGTGGGTGCGTAGTTGGGTTTAATGGGGATAGAATCGACGCTGACGGGGATAAAGTCGGCGGCTCGACCGTAAAATGCTTGTAGTTGGGAAACTACGATCGCATATTGCTTACAATCTTTACTATCGTCGGCGTAATACACTAACAGAGTCGGTTTATCTCGCTTTAAGGACTCTGCTAACGTTACCTTTGGCGGTACTAAAGAACCATTTCCGCCATAAAGGACAAAAATATTGCCATCATAGTTATCATCGTTCATACCCGCTAGGGCTGACGGTGTTCCGAAGAGAAATAGGCAACTGAGGGTAGCTACTAGCAAGATTAGCCAGCTAAACAGTCGTCGTCCAGAATTGAGAAAAGTAGCGATACTCATTGTGACTCAGAATCCTTACGTTTTCATTATCTCAGCGCAACTGCACTTCTCTTATGCTTTCAATCAACACCTTGTTACCTCTTACCAGGCGATACTCTCCACGCCAAACGCCAGGAATTAAAGGTTGACTGGTGGAGTTTTTCTTGCCAACGTAACTCAACCGAACCCGATTAGTTGATTTTAGCGGTTGTTTGCGATCGATAAACACTTTACCATCAGGTGTTATCAGCCGAAATTGTTCTTCATCCCCCTGACGCACTCCAAAAGCTTGCACCCAAAATAACAATGCCGGATTATTTGTCGCTAAGCTAGTTTCGGCAAACTTTCCTTGCCAAATTTCTGCCATTGTAGGTTCTTTAGGGGCAAAACCTGTACGAATCAAACCTGTTGGAACATATTCTAAAGGTTGTTGCCACAAAGGTTGACGCGCCACATTACAACCTTGAGAACTGCCAACACCAACAAAAGGGTCTACAACTTTATCCTGATAGCGAACTGTTAAATGGACATGGGGAAAAGAAGCTAAACCTGATTCTCCCACCATACCTAAAACTGCACCCGTTCCGACAGATGTATTTGGTTTGACGGCAATGCTACCTTTACGAAGATGACAATATTGAGTTTGCCAACCGTTACCATGATCTATAATTACGCCGTTACCGCATTCTATACCTTGAACTCTGCTTTTGTCGGTTTGGTCTGCTACCCGAATGTCGGGAACTCCGTCGCGTACTCGTAAAACTTTCCCGGAAGCAACTGCTTTGACTGCTACACCTTTTGCCATTGCGCGTTCGTCTGGAATCGCAAAATCTGTGCCATTATGAGTGTCGTAGGTCAGCTGACCACAAGCAAAATCAATTGCTGCGGCACTGGGGTCACGGTCTAAATAGTGCATGATAAAGCAGTCTTTGCCTAATGTACAGTCGATCGGTAAGGAAAGTTTAAAACTGTTTCCTGCTGATTGCGCTGAAGTTATATTTGGTTGTTTACCTACGCCAAGAATTACTGTGAGGAGAAAAACCAAAGTTGCTATAGCTAAAAACGTTTTTTTCATGAGTTTAACGTTTTTTCATGAGTTTATTGTTGGAAATGACAGCTTGGAAATGACAGCTTGGAAATGACAGCTTGGAAATGACAGGCAAGATGCCTGTCCTACAAGACTGGGGGAATTAAATTTTAGCTTTTCTTTTTTCCCTTTCTTCTGCCTTGGTTTTAACTGCTGCGACTGAAAAAAATTGCTGCTAGGATGATTAGACTTAAAAGTGATAGGGGAACCCAAAGATCAATTATTTGCTGAGACATAGTTTTAGATTAAAAAGCTTTGCTGGGAGTGGAATTTATGAGATATCCAGAGAGAGTGGTATGGTTGGAGGAACGCACAGAGTTAGGTGTGTTATCTGAAAAGGCGTTGGCAGCAATTGGGGAAGTTTTAGAAGAAAAGGTGATTCCGGCGCAGACTCGTTTGGTACAAGAAAATACTACACCTGATGGTCTTTATATTTTAAAACAGGGGAGGCTAGAGGGCGATCGCATAAATCAAACTAATTCAGTTTGGGCAATTAGTTTACTTCCCGGTGCTTTAATTCATTTACAAGAACTACTATTTGGGCAATTAACTCAAAGAACTATTATAGCTTTGAGTGAATGTGAGTTATGGTTTATTCCTGCTCCTAAATTTCAGGAGTTAGTCGCTGCATATCCCGAAATTAGCCAAGCTTTTACGCAAAAGTTAGCGATGGAATTAGTGCAGCTTTCTTCACAGTTAACATATCAGCAAGAACGGCAAACAATTTTACGCCCTTATTTAGTCACAAAAGCCAAACGTGGGGTTGTGGGAAAAAGCCGCTATGCGGAAAGGTTGCGCCAACAAATTAAACAAGCAACTAATGATATGGGTTCGGTTTTAATTTTCGGAGAACCAGGTTTAGAAAAGGACAATATTGCGGCTTTAATTCATTTTGGTTCGGCTCAAAGACGGGAACCAATGATTAAGTTAGATTGTAGCACTTTGCAAGCTAGTGGTGTAGATTTGTTTGGTCGTGCTGGCGGTAAACCGGGATTAATTGAATGGCTAGGAACAGGAACTTTACTGCTTAACAATATTCAAGAACTCCCCGAATCATTAATTCCGAAAATCGCTCATTTATTGGAAACTAAAACTTTCACGCCTGTAGGGGTTCAGGAATTAGAAACAGCCGCCTTAGAGATTGAGTGTCAGGCTAAAATTATTATGATTTCGGAGAGGACTTTGCCGAGTATCGATCGCTTAGTCAAGCATTTAATTAAAGTTCCTCCTTTGCGAGTCAGAAAAGCTGATATTAGTGACCAAGTAGAATACTATATGCGATTATTTTGTCGCGCTAAAGGTGTTGCAAAACCGCAAATTACAGATGAGGCTTTACGCAGGTTACAATCTTATGATTTTCCGGGAAATTTGCGGGAATTAGAGAGTTTGGTGGAAAGAGCGATCGTCCAATCTCCCGGTACTAAACTATTAACAGAAGAAGTTTTTTGGTCAGCACAAACAAAGAAGAAAGAATTTCGCGTCAATCTCTTAAATGCTAATCCTTGGTTAAGGCGATTTTTGCGTAGTCCTTGGTGGCCCGATCGTATAAATTATTGGTTCACTTTTAGCTTTTTCGCCTTTGTTGTTGCTATCTTATTTCTGGCTCCCCAAAATCGGCAAGAAAACTTTGCTTTAAACTTATTTTGGGCTTGGTGGTGGCCTTTAATTTTAATCGGATTTCCCTTTGTCGGACGCTTGTGGTGTGCGGTTTGTCCCTTCATGATTTATGGAGAAATTACCCAAAAATTATCCTTATGGTTATGGCCTAGACAATTAAAACGTTGGCCTAGACAGTCAGCAGAAAAATGGGGAGGTTGGTTTTTATTTGGTTTATTTGCCTTAATTTTCCTTTGGGAGGAACTCTGGAATTTAGAAAACACAGCTTATCTTTCGGCTTGTTTGCTATTATTAATTACCGCCGGAGCGATGATATTTTCTACTATTTTTGAGCGCAGATTTTGGTGTCGCTATCTTTGCCCGATCGGGGGAATGAATGGCTTATTTGCTAAACTGTCAATGACCGAATTACGAGCGCAACAGGGGACTTGTTCGGCTGAATGTACTACTTACCAATGTTATAAAGGTGGGCCGCAAAAAGGAGAAGGTTTAGCGACAAATGGCTGTCCTTTATATTCCCATCCGGCACAATTAGAAGATAATAAAGATTGTGTTTTGTGCATGACTTGTTTGAAAGCTTGTCCCCATCGTTCCGTAGAATTAAATTTACGCCCTCCGGGAATTGAACTTTGGACAACTCACACTCCGCACACCTATGAAGTAGCGTTGTTAATGTTGTTATTAGGTGGAGTTTTTCTGCATCGTTTACCGGAAATAAATGCTTGGTTGGGATTAAATTTAGATTTAACTCAATTTTGGACTCATTTAGGATTTTCATTAGCAGCATTACTCCTACCAGTATTAGTTATCTTTGTTGCTTATGGGTGGATCAAGTTGGTGATTTGGTGGACTGTATCGAGGACGCAAAACTTTATTAAACCTCGCTCTTTTATAGAGTTAGCTTACGGTTATTTACCGCTAGTTTTAGGGGCAAATTTAGCCCATTATTTGCGGTTAGGTTTAGGCGAAGCTGGACGTATTTTACCTGTGAGTTTAGCAACTTTTGGTTTGCATGGTGAAGGTTTACCAATAGTAGTTGCTCACCCGGCTGTGATCGCTTTTTTACAAGGAGTTACGTTGATATTTTCGGTACTTTGTTCAGTAATATTAACTCAGAAAATTGCCCGTCAATCTTTTAAATGTTTGTTTCCTCAACATCTAGCGACTATTGTTTTGTGTGTTGGATTATGGGTGATTATTGTTAACTCTGTTATTTAAGTGACTTTGGGATTGACAAATTAGCCAAAGTGTGTATTTACAGTCCAAATCAGGTGATGCCTACGGCGGGTCAAGGTTGCGCGATCGCTGAAAAAGGAATAAAATTTAATTGTCTTTAGATAAATCTATCTAGCGAGGGATGCTCCGATCGGTTGCGTTTTGAAATGATTAAAAGTTTTGCCTGTAAAAATCCCTCGACTCACAGCGATTAAATCAAGTCGTTCGTTAGCAATGGCGGATTTACCATGAATAAATTTCAGGATGTTTTCATTTCCTACGGTCGAATCGATAGCAAAGCTTTTGCCAAAAAACTCAACTCTCGCCTGGTAGAGCAAGGATTAGAAGTTTGGTTTGATTTTGACGACATTCCCCTGGGGGTAGATTATCAAAACCAGATTGATGACGGGATTGAAAAAGCAGATAACTTCCTGTTTATCATTGCACCACACTCGATCAACTCTTTCTACTGCCTCAAAGAAATTGAATTAGCACTCAAGCGCAAAAAACGGATCATTCCCCTACTGCACGTAGAGCAGATTAGCAAAGAAACCTGGCAACAAAGGCTTCCTAATGGTAATGGTACTGATGAAGAATGGGAAGCTTACAAGGCGCAGGGGAAACATTCGAGCTTTGCGAATATGCACCCAGAAATTGGCAAAATTAACTGGGTTTACTTTCGGGAAAATATTGATGATTTTGAAGCAGCTTTTCAGGGATTACTTGCCATCCTAGAGCGACAGAAGACATACGTGCATCAGCACACAGTTTTGTTAGCGAAAGCATTGGAATGGGAGAGGCATCAAAAGCAGTCACAATATTTGTTAATTGGTGAAGAACGGCAAGAGGCAGAACAATGGTTGAAGGTAAGATTTAAAGAAGAGCAACCTCCCTGCATCCCCACAGAGATCCATTGCGAGTACATCACCGAAAGTATCAAAAATGCCAACAACTTGATGACTCAGGTTTTTCTCTCTTATGCCGATGAAGATCGGCCCACAATGGAGCAGATTCGCAACAGTTTACGGCGAGAAAGCATTACAGTTTGGACAAATAAAACTGATATTCAAACCGGGGAAGCATTTGACGAAGCGATTAAGCGCGGAATTGAACAAGCGGATAACTTAGTGTTTTTGCTGTCGCCAGATGCGGTTAAATCGAATTATTGTCAGCGAGAATTGGACTTAGCTGTGTCGCTGAATAAGCGAATTATACCTGTATTGGTGAGCCAAACTGATCCGGATCAGGTGCCGATCGCACTACATACATTGCAATATATTAACCTGACCAACAACGTAAAGGAAGACGATTATCTACTCAACGAAAGCCAGCTGTTGAAAATCCTGCATGAGGACGCAGCTTACTATAACGAACATAAGGTTTTGCTAACCAAAGCGCTCAAGTGGAAGCGACAAAACGAAAATCCCAGCATTCTGCTACGCGGGTATAACTTGCGGAGTGCCGAGACATGGCTAAAAGTAGCACAAAAAAGAACGCAGCATCGACCCATAGAGTTACAAGAAGAATTCATTACTCAAAGTCTGCAACAACCGCCTTTAGAGTCGATCGATATATTTATCTCTTATTCCCGTGCGGATTCAGACTTTGCCAGAAAACTGAATGATACCTTACAAATGCAGGGGAAAACTACTTGGTTTGACCAAGAAAGTATTGCTTCGGGGAGTGATTTTCAGCAGGAGATTTATCGGGGAATCAAAGCTTGTGACAACTTTTTGTTTATTCTTTCGCCCCGTTCGGTGAACTCGCCATATTGTAAGGATGAAGTCGAGTATGCAGCTTCGTTGAATAAACGCTTTGTAACGGTGTTGCATCGAGAGGTAAATCCGGGTGATTTGCATCCAGAGTTAGCCAAGGTGCAGTGGATTGATTTTAATCAGAACGATCGGGATTTTAATGCTAATTTTAACCAGTTGCTCAGAAGCGTAGATACTGACCGAGAATACGTTCACAATCATACTAAATGGTTGCAGAGGGCGCTGGAGTGGCAGCAGAAGGATAAAAGCGCTGATTTACTGTTGCGGGGTAATGAATTTGTCATTGCTCTAAATTGGTTGGAGGAAACGGAAAAACAAAAGAAAAAGCCTGCGGCGACTGAATTACAGAAGGTATTTATTGCGGCAAGTCAAAACGCCATAGCCGCAGCAGAGGAACAAGAAAAACACCGACAAGCCGAAATGCTGCGTTTACAGGAAGAACGGACGAAGGAAGTTGAAGCGCGATTAGCCGAACAGAAAAAAAGCGCCAAACGACAAAAGTTGTTTCTGGTTGCTGTGAGTGCAGCATTGGTAGCGGCTGTAGGCGTTAGTATAGTGGCTCTTGACGAAAAGCGAAAAGCACAAAATAACTTAGCAGGTCAAGTTAATGCCTTGAGTCAGTACTCAAACGCTCTCACTAATTCAAATCAGGAGTTTGATGCTCTGATTGAAGGCATTAGAGCGGGCAAGCCCCTATTAGAGCAACGCAAACCATTTACATTTAATTTCCGGCGCAAAGATTTGGGTCGAGCCGAAAATCAAGTTAAGGAAGCCTTGCAAAGAGCGTTTCTTGGGGTTAAAGAATTGAATCGCATTGAAGGGCAAACAGACGTTACTGTGAGTCCCGATAAACGAACGATTGCTACTATCACTCAAGACGGGAAGGTGAGACTCTGGAATTTTCAGGGTAAGGAACAGGAACGAAAACCCCTGAGCCATAACTCAGAAAAGATAAGACAAGTCTATTTCAACAAAGACGGGAGCAAAATTGCCACTGTTAGTGGCGAAGGGAACAAGCGAACTATCCAACTCTGGAACAGTCAGGGACAATATGATCGAGCCTTCGCTCCTGTGGAAAAGTTTGATTATATGGACTTCAGCCCCAACGATCAACTAATTTACACAAGTTATTGGGAAAGCGGCAAGCGGACAGCTAAGCTCTGGAAAATTGAGGGTAAGCAACTCCAACCCCTGCTTCTTCATGAGAAGTTTAATGATGTCAGTTTTAGCAAAGAAGGCAACAAAATTGCCACTGTTAGTGGAGAAGGGAACAAGCGAACTATCAAACTCTGGAACGGTCAGGGACAACTAATTCGAGAGTTCGCTCCTGTGGAAAAGTTTGATTATATGGGCTTCAGCCCCAATGCTCAGCTGATTTACACAACTAGTAGGGAAAGCGACAAGCCAGTTAAGCTCTGGAAAATTGAGGGTAAGCAACTCCAACCCCTGCTTCCTGATGAGAAGTTTAATCATGTCAGTTTTAGCGATGACAATAAGCTGATTGCTACTACCAGTAACAAGATGATAAAACTCTGGACACAAGATGGTGAAGAACTTCAAACTCTATATCCAGGTACTGTGGTCAATAGAGTTTATTTCGACTCCAAAGGCAAAACGATTGCTACTGTGAGTTCCAATCAAACTGTTAGTTTCTGGAATATTGATAGTAGCGATCGCAAACTTCTTGAAGGTCAGAACGCTAAGTTCATTAATAACAGTGAGTTCATCGCGACTATTCATGACGCAATAGGAGAAAACCAAAGGGTTAAAATCTGGAATTGGGAGGGCAAACCACTCGAATCCTTACCTTTTGACCATCAGTTTAACGATATCCGTTTCAGCGATGATCGCAAGTTGATTGCCACTTTTAGCGGAGAATGGGACAATCGAACGGCTAAACTCTGGAGTGTAGAGGGCAAACAACCCCAACGCTTTCTCTCTAACGAGACATTTAATGGTGTGGATTTCAGCAACGACGGCAAGTTGATTGCTACTTATAGCGGAGAATGGGACAATCGAACAGTTAAACTCTGGAGTGTAGAGGGCAGACAACCCCAAAGCTTACTCTCTAACGAGACATTTAATGATGTAGGTTTCAGCAACGA
>NZ_JBHFNQ010000231.1:0-29232 GCF_041929345.1 Floridaenema aerugineum BLCC-F46 | reverse complement strand
CCAAACCAATATAGACAAAGGGTTTCACGGCGCAACCCAGAGCGAAAAATTCAGGGCTTATTGAGAACAGACTCTATATAGAGAAAAAAGTGTGCAATTGTGATAAATAAGGAAAGGTCTAGTTAATTTCACAAGACCATTATCAAAATGATGCCCTCATTTTATCAGAAATACCTGGAAAGATATCTGAAGCCAGCACAGTTGATTACCTTAAAGATGCTGGTGTGGTTATTACAGTCACAAAAACAGGTAAGAATCGCGCATACTGGCACCAACCTTACCTTTACCCATTCTACAAAATAGTCATCGTTGTCATATTCAACGGTTTTTAGCACTAAATAAATTGGTTAGTCGCTTTTTACTCTTGCCAGTCATGGGTCGAGGAAATGTTTAATTATACGCCCAACAAAACATTATTTTATCGACAAGGTTTGAGAGCTATAACCCAGATCCAGCAACCTCTCTAGCTTCGTTCTCCCCCCCCCCCTGAAGGAATTGCTATACTATAGCATTTCGGAAAATACGGAAATTGCGATTGCTGACTTAGTTGAATTTAACGTTCAGTCACTCAAGTGTCGTAATGAAATTGCCAAGGAATCTGAAGTTGAGGATGACGACTTTGATGATGATGAGGATGAAATTGATGATGTTCTTGATGAATTGGATGACGAGGAGGATGATAAGGACGAAGAAGACTCTGATAGTGAAGATGAAGACGAAGACGATGATTTTGAATTAGACGAAGATGAAGAATTTGCGGAGGATGAGGACGAGTAAACGCTAATTGTTTACCACATTTTTTCTAGCCCTGTTGTTAGCATACAGGGCTATTTTTTGAGTAATCCTGTTTTTATTAAAAATTAAGAAATTTTAAGAAAAAATATATAATATTTAGATTGATAAAGTTTTTTATAATTTTCAGTCAATCGTTTTTTTTACTTTTATATTGTAAGGGTAAGTTTCGACTCCTATCCCGCATTTGTGGTGATGCTAAGTAAAGCTAAGTAACTTCTAAAATGCTTCTTAATGTGTAAGGAGCCAATCAGCAATTAACAGACTCTAAAATCAGGATTTTCTATCACCAGTTACAAGAAAGCTATTACAAGGAAGGAGTGGCAAGTCATAGGTTAAAGACGCTTCTCTTGTAGCTAATAGAACCATAATCAGTAAGTCATTTATTTGCCATGAGCCAATATCAGGTTGTTAATTCTGTAGGAATAACGCTCAGGGAACTTTTATGGTCACAGATGCAACCGGACAGTACCATTTCTTCCTTGATTGACGAACAAAATATTGTTTTTGAACCTCCCTATCAATTTATTAGTGAAACGGAACCTCAAACTAATCGACTTTCAATTTTTCTCTACCGAGTATTAGAGAATAGCGATATGAGGAATCGCAACCCTGAACTAATAAATGGCAATTCGGCGCGATATCCTCCTTTATTCTTGAATTTGTTTTACCTGATCACTCCCTTAACTAACAGTGCGGAAAACAATCATTATTTATTGGGAAAAACAATGCAGATTTTGCACGATCGCGGCATTGTGAAAGGTTCCTTACTTAAAGGCATTCTGGAAAATACTGCTGAGGAGTTACGAGTAATTTTCCATCCTATATCGATCGAAGACATCACTAAACTCTGGAGTAGTTTTCTTCGTCCTTATCATCTTTCTGCTGCTTACGAAGTCAAAGTTGTGGCGATCGATTCTCAACGCACAATTGAAACAGAAACGGTTTTAAGAAAAACCATTCAGTATTCCCAACTTTAAAAACTGAAATTTAATCATGCTCCCAGAACTAACCAAACAAGCTGCTTTTATTACTGGGCGGATTTTGCACCAAGGAACTCGAATGCCGATCGCTGGAAAAGTTCGCATTACTGCCAAAGAAGGTATGATTAGTGATAAAGTACTCGAAGATGGGACTTTTGTAATTTCTGGCAACCTGAGTCAACTTTTTCCCAGATTAGATTCACAATCTTATTCGCTTTCTTTGACTATTGAAGCAAATTCAATTCAGTTTCGGTTGGGTTCGGTGCAATATCAGCGATCGGTAAATATTCCACTAGGTTCTAATTTCGATCCTGATTTATCTACAATTCCTCCCGATCCATTAATTAACTTAGGGAATATCTATTTACCCGTCAACTCAGCCGAAGATCCATCTGCCGATCCACAAGTTTATCAGGATAATTTAGAAGTAACAATTCGGGGAAGAGTGCAGCAAGCAGAACAACCAGAAATTCCCTTTCCTACTCCTCCAACAATTCAGGTTTTGCAAGCAGGAGTTCCACCAATTTCGACAACTACAGATGTAGACGGACGCTATCAGTTCACAAATATTATTGTCATATCGCCTGCTCAAATTCGTTGTTCTGCATCGGGTTTTCAGACTATTGAACGATCGCTATTAATCGATTTTGGCAAAGTATTTAATCAGGAAAATTTTCGGTTGTTGCCATCCCCGTGAAGTTAAAAACTCAGCATTTTGTCATCTGTCCGATTCGTTCACTAATGAATTAAAAGGAGATTGACCATGCCAGAATATCTTGCCCCAGGTGTCTATGTTGAAGAAGTTGATACAGGGTCAAAACCGATCGAAGGAGTCAGTACCACTACATCCGGTATGGTAGGAATAACCGAGTGGGGCCCTTTGAATATACCAACATTGGTGACAGGTTTTGCTGACTTTCAACGTCAGTTTGGCGGATATCTAAACTATCGACAATATCAAGAAAATTGGTATCTTCCTCATGCTGTAGAGGGATTTTTTCAAAATGGTGGTAAGCGGGTTTACATTGTGCGCGTGCTACCCGATACGGCAACTGTGGCAGAAACGGCAATACCTCTGGCGAGTACAGTCTCCTTAACTCTCGGTAGCTGGACGCTAACGGCTGAGGGTAGTGCCGGAAGTAATACCCTGACACTCAATAACACAGATGATTTATCAGTAGGTCAATGGATACAAGTTGGGGGTACGGTTCCTGAATACGTTTATGTTACAGAAATTGATAGCCCAACCGTTACATTAAATCGTCCTCTGCGCGAAACTCATGCAGATGCTTCGACAGTTGGAGAAGTAAGCGCCATAATTGTGCAGGCGATCGATCCTGGTGCTTGGGGAAATGGATTGCAAATTACTACCGCACCAAATTCCTTAACTGTAACTCGTGCTGATGCAGCAGCAGGCAATACTGTGACTCTCCGTTCCATTGTCGGATTAGAAATTGGCAGTATTATTGAAGTCAACTACACTGAAGCTGCGGCAGGTCAGGTATATAAAATTACTGCAATCAATTCGACTACTCGGACAGTAACTCTTAGTTCTGCGGTGAGTGCAGCGATCGCGCTTAATGCACCCGTGCGATCGCGAGAATTTTCCTTGCGGGTAGACTTGGTACAAATCAATCCTTTGACCTTGCGATCGCGTACCATTGCCAGCGAAACACATCGCAACTTATCAGCAGACCCCCGTCACAGCCGTTACTTTGTCAAAATTATCGGTGCCATTCGTACCGCCGATACACCGATTGAAGCAGATGGCAGAACTGATGGAGAATCTAATCTGATCCGAGTTGTAGATGGTTTAACAACCAGTAATCAAGAAATCGCCTTGCGTTTTGACCCAGGAATAAATTCGTTTAGTCTCAGTGGTGGCAATGATGACGAAGGCAACATTGTAGATGATACTTACATTGGGCAAGATAACGTTAATCCCCAAGATCGCAGCGGCTTATTTGCCCTGAAAAATATTGCAGAAATCAGCATTGCTAGCATTCCCGGTCGGACAAGTATAAATGTGCAATCGGCACTAATCACTCATTGCGAACTGATGAAATATCGGTTTGCTGTACTGGATTCGCAACAAGGCGATCGCATTGCCGAAGTCCAAGAACAGCGAGGACTTTACGACACTAAATATGCCGCACTCTACTACCCCTGGCTACGCATTCCCGATCCTTTCCCAGACAATCCTCAGCTACGAGGAACAGTTTTGATACCTCCCAGCGGTCACATCATCGGTATTTATGCTCGAAGCGACATTGAACGTGGTGTTCACAAAGCACCTGCCAACGAAGTGATTCGCAATATCAGCGATTTGGAATTTAAGCTGATGAAAGAGGAACAAGACATCCTCAATCCTCGCAATATCAATGTTTTGCGAAACTTCCGAGATGATAATCGAGGGTTGCGTGTTTGGGGTGCCCGCACTTTGTCCAGCGATCCTGATTGGAAGTATGTCAATGTGCGGCGATTGTTTATCTTTATTGAAAGATCGATCGATGTTGGTACGCAATGGGTAGTATTTGAACCCAATGACGAACCTTTGTGGCAACGAGTAAAGCGAGTAGTAACGGCATTTTTGACTAATGTTTGGCGGGATGGGGCGTTGATGGGGCGCACTGCTGAGGAGGCTTTTTTTGTGAAGTGCGATCGCACCACCATGACCCAAGCTGACATCGACAACGGCAGACTAATCATTCTAGTCGGCATTGCCCCCGTCAAACCCGCCGAATTCGTAATTTTCCGCATCGGACAATGGACAGGCGGTGCCTCTGTTGAGGAAGGCTAAGAAGGCAGGGGGACAAGGGTAATTTTTAACTTTTACCTTCCCAGTCCCCAGTCCCCAGTCCCAATGACTACTTACAATTAGGAGATTTAAGATCATGGCAGAAACCGGAAAACGAGACGATCCTTATCAGCAGTTTAACTTTCTTGTGGAAATAGATGGTATTGCTAGAGCAGGTTTCATGGAATGTACTGGAACTACTACAGATACAGATGCGATCGACTACCGCGAAGGCAACGACATCACCATGAATGTGCGTAAACTTAGCGGACTCCGCACATACACAAACATTGTCCTGAAACGAGGCTACACCCAAGATAAAAGCTTGTGGGATTGGCGCAAAAAAATCATTAATGGTGCAGTAGAACGACGCAGTGCAGATATTATTCTGCTCAATGAAAACCGTGAGGAAGTGTTGCGCTGGCGAGTGCGGGAAGCTTGGATTAGCAAATGGGATAGCGGCCCATTTAACGCCAAAACCAATGATGTCGTAATGGAAACAGTGGAATTAGTTCATGAAGGATTGGAATTAGTATAAATGGAGGATTAAATGTGCGTGAATACCTAACGCCTGGAGTTTATTTTGAATTCAGGGATTCTGCACCACCAACTATTCGACGGGGGCGGATGGATATTGCTGGGTTTGTGGGATTGGCAGAACGTGGCCCACTGCATCAAGCGGTGCAAATTGACTCATGGCGGCAGTTTCAGGCAATTTTTGGCGATTTTCTGCCTTACGGTTTTCTCGCATACACTGTCAAGGGTTTCTTTGAAAATGGCGGACGCACTTGCTTTGTAGTTCGCATTGCTGGTAATACAGCAGCAAAAGCAAGTTTGACGCTGAAAAACTCAACTGGAACCGATATTTTCCAAGTTCTTGCTGCAAATGAAGGAAGTTGGGGAAATCAAATTGCGATCGCTCTCACCCAAATCAACCCAACTACTCTCAGTTTCTCATTAATAGTAATGCGGAAACGCCTAAACCGCGAAGTCTTTCCCAATCTTTCAATCAACCCAGAAAATGAACGTTACTTTGTCCGATTAATCAATCAGGGAAATGAACGCATTGCACCATCTCAATGGATTAAAGTCGAGGATTTACTACCTTTAGAAATGATTCGGACAGCAATGTTTTTACCTGATGTAATTCAGTCAGGACTGAAAAACCAAATTGGGTTTTTAACAGGTGGAAAAGATGGCATTGCTTCGCTGATTTTGGATGATTTTTTAGGAACATCAGATTTATTGACAACAGAACGTCGAGGGTTGAGTGTATTCGATCGCATTGATGCCATAGGAATAATTGCTATTCCTGATATTCATATTCGTCCAGTTTTGCAACCAGAACCACCCCCAGTTGTAAAACCTCCTGAAGATCCTTGTTTACCACATTGTTTAGATTCTTCGTTTTTAGACTTCTCCAACAAAGAATCTCAAAGGCAGGCAGGATGCCTACCCCACAAGAGTCCCAATTTTCCACCATTGCCAATTTTAGAACAACCTCCTGAATTCTCAGAAGAGGACATTTTTACAGTGCAACAGTCTATGGTGGAACATTGCGAAAGACAGCAAGATCGAGTAGCAATTTTAGATGCGAGATTGCGATCGGATGGGAAAACATCTTTAACAATTTCGGAGATTTTAGATTGGCGATCGCGCTTTGACTCAGAAAGAGGATTTGCTGCCCTTTATTATCCTTGGATTCGAGTCGTCGATCCCCAACCTTTAGCAAAAGAAATACTTCGTCATATTCCCCCTTGTGGACATATTGCCGGATTATATGCTCGTTCTGATTTCACAATAGGAGTTCATAAAGCTCCTGCCAATAGTGAATTATTTTGGGCAGAAGATACCACAGTTTCTATTAATGATGAAGAACAAGCAATTTTGAATCCCGAAAGTGTTAACTGTGTGCGTGCTTTTCCCGGACGTGGAATTCGAGTTTACGGTGCCCGCACTATTAGCAGTAATCCTGACTGGCGTTATATCAATGTTCGACGGTTGCTGTCAATGATTGAAGAAGCAGTAGACGAATCAACTCAATGGGCAGTATTTGAACCACATGATTTTTTGTTACGGCGATCGCTAATTCTCAGCATTTCCAGTTTCTTAGAAACTATCTGGCGACAAGGAGGACTTGTAGGCAATACCGCTGCTGAAGCTTATTTTATTAAATGCGATGAAACTAACAATCCTCCTTCTATTGTTAATCAGGGAAAACTCATTGCAGATATTGGAGTTGCACCAACACATCCAGCAGAATTTATTATTTTCCGCGTTGGCAGAACTGTAGAAGAATTAGAAATAGTTGAGAGGTGAAATTATGGCAATTCCCGGTATTCGATCCGATCCGTTTCCCGCATTTAACTTTTTGGTTTCTTTAATCGATAGTTCTAGTGTTCTTGGATCTATAACTTCAGCAATTAATTTTGTTGCTGGTGGAGGTTTTACAGAATGCAGCGGACTAGAAAGCACATTACAAGTTGAAGAATATTCCGAGGGAGGCGAAAATCGCTTTGTCCACAAATTTCCCACCCGCATTACTTACAGCAATATCCTCCTCAAACGTGGTGTAACTCTTTCGGAAGATTTATGGAACTGGCACGCTAGTTACATTAATGGTAATGGTAAGCGTCGAGATGGAGTGATTATCTTAAATAACGAATTGCAAATTCCCATTAAAACTTGGGTTTTTAAACGAGGATTACCGCTAAAGTGGACAGGGCCAACTTTTAATGCTGCTCAAAGTGCGATCGCAGTAGAAACCCTAGAAATTATGCACGAAGGTTTAGAGTTAATCTCAGCAGGAACAGCACTAGCTCAAGCTGGAGAAGCGATTAGTTCAGCATTTTAGAGAGGAATAATATCATGCCAATCACTATTGGAAATATGACCAGCAACGTCAACGTAGTTGATAGCAATAATCTGCTTTCTGATGCGGTAATGGAACAAATTATCCGTCAAGTGATGATGCGTTTAAAAGCTGAACAATACGCCGAATCACAAAGGCGAGAAAACAGAGAAATTCGCAATCAAGCAACAACTCCAGAGCCATTTTAGGAGACGGAATAATGTCACTGCAATACGCTTACTTTGAAAATTTGGAAACCAAAGAGCAAATGCAAGTGCAGTTCAATCCGACAGAATTAAATTTTAGTAAGTCGGCGCAGTTTGCTGAAATTGCTATTCCCGGACTAGATGCACCGATTCAACAGTTTATTCGAGGCGGAACTGAAACTTTGACGGTTGAACTGTTTTTTGATTCTACAGATAGTGGGATGGGAGCAGATGCTAAAAGCGTTACAGATGATAATAATGGATTGTTGCCAGTCGATCGCTTTTGTGGCACCGAAAAATTCTACCAATTAGTCAAACAAAACCCTAAAACCCATGCACCCCCACGCTGTCGTTTTGGTTGGGGTGAACCTAATTCCGGGTTGCCTGGTATTGGCGAATTATCTACTCCTTCCTCTGCTACCGATCCTCAAAGCGGTTTACAAAAACAGAAAACAGAAAAAGCAGTTTCTAATGCACCTTTTTGGTTTACCTGCATTGTTGAAAGTATCGATCGCAAATTTCTCTTATTTAGTCCTAGTGGAATTCCATTAAGAGCAAGGCTAACTGTTAAGCTAAGGGAATATCAAACTTTGGAGCAAATGATCGCCAAATTAGAAACGGCAGATCATACTAAAGTTCGCATTCTTAAACAAAAGCAAAGACTCGATCAACTTGCGGCTCAAGAATACGATACACCAACAGAATGGCGAAGAATTGCAATAGCAAATAATGTAGACGATCCAAGGCGTATTGCACCTGGTACGAGTTTAGTAGTTCCAGCTATTCAAGTCGAATCTGTAATTCGGAGCGATCGCTTATGACAACATTCACTGAGATTTATCGTAACAGTGATTTGTGGTATGTACCCGCTTTCGATATTAAAATCGATGGCAAACCTTTACCAGACAATGCTGCAAAAGATGTGCTTGATGTGCGCTATACCGACAGCATGGATCAAATCGATTCTTTTGAGTTCACAGTGAATAATTGGGATGCTAAAGAACAAGATTTCAAATATACAGGTTCAGGTCGTCAAGCAAAAGAATGTCAACCTTTATTAGAATTAGACCAAGAGAATTCTTTCAAATCTGAAGATCGCAATCGTTTATTCGATCCAGGTCAAGAAATTGAATTGTGGATGGGTTACTTCAAACCAAATCCTACATCTCCAAATCAATCAACCGGATTAAAGCTAATGTTAGCAGGGATAATTACAGGTATTGCACCAACTTTTCCCGCAAGTGGTCAACCGACTTTAAAAGTCAGCGGACAAAATGCACTGCGGAAGTTTATGACTAAACAGGAAACTCGAATTTATGAGCAAAAACGAGATAGCGAGATTGCCGAAGAAATCGGAAGACGGGGCAATTTTAAAATAGGAAATTTAGTTATTCCAGTTCGCACAGATCGCAATGCCAAAAGCCAAGAACCACAAAACGATCATGTTCTGCAAGATAACCAATATGACATTGTTTTTCTGCTACAACGTGCCCATCGCAATGGTTACGATCTGCTGTTGAAGAAAGAAGAAAAACCAGGACAAGTAGAACAATTTTTGTTTTTTGGCCCTGCATTTAAAGCTAATAATACTTCTTATATTTTGGAGTGGGGTAAATCTCTGATTCAATTTCAACCAAAGTTAACTATTAGTAATCAAGTTTTTTCTGTAACTGTAAATGGGTGGGATGGAGCAAGAGGAAGGCGGATTAGTGTTACTGTCGATCGCTCTCAGTTGCCAACTAGAGGATTGCGCGATCGTCGAGAATTAGATCAAATTGAACAAGGATTTCGAGAGCGATCGGAAGTGATTGTCGATCGACCTTTCCGCAACGAAGCTGAAGCGCGTCAATATGCCTTGGCGCGACTAGAACAAAACGCCCGCGACTTAGTTACCGGAAGAGGTTCCACTGTTGGCACACCAGATCTACGCGCAGGTAGTTTAATCAAAATTTGCAAATTAGGCAACACTTTTAATGGCAAATATGTAGTTACAACAACCACTCACACTATTAATGCTAGTGGCTACATAACTGAATTTGAAGCTAGGAAAGAGGAGGAAAATTTATGACACAAATGAATGGTGTAGTCATGGGCATTGTGAAAAGCTTGGACGATCCACAAAACTTAGGAAGAGTGCAAGTTTACTTCCCTTGGCTATCAGAAACTAACCAAAGTTATTGGGCACGTATCGCCACTTTAATGGCAGGATCGCAAAGAGGTAGTTGGTTTATGCCGGAAGTCAATGACGAAGTTTTGGTAGCATTTGAACATGGTAATTCTCAACATCCTTATATTGTCGGTTGTTTGTGGAATGGGGAGTCAAAACCGCCTAATCAAGGGATCGATCGCCAAGTGCGAAGATTACAAACAGTGAGCGGACATATTTTAGAATTTGACGATCGCCCTGGACAAGAAAAAATCATTTTAAAAACCAAAACAGGCAACGAAATATCAATCACTGAAACACCATCAGGAATCAACATTTCTACTCTAACTGGAACCCTAACAGTTAACTGTTTACAAGCAAATATTACCGCATCTTCTGTTTTCACGCAAACACAAACGTTGACTGTGAACAGTTCACAAACGAACATTATTGCATCCTCTATTTTCACCGTTACTGCTCCAACTACTCAATTTAATGGAATTGTCAAGGCAGTATCTTTTGTTGAAGGAGTTTAACTGCTGTTAAATCAATTTAGGAGGTTATCAATGGCACGAGATTTTTTAGGAGTAGGATGGAAATTTCCGATTCGGGTTAATGCTAGAGGTGGACTATCTTATTCGCGTCACGAACAAGATATTGAGGAAGCTATTTGGCTGATTCTTGCTACTGCTAAAGGTGAGCGTGTTATGGAACCTAATTTTGGTTGTGGCATCCATGATTATGTATTTGCGCCGAATAATCCAGGTACTCGTGGTTCTATTGCTTATGAAGTTCAATCTGCTTTAGCAAATTTTGAACGTCGCATTGATGTAGAAAATGTGCGTGTTGAATCTTTTCCTGATAGTGATAATCGATTACTAATTTATGTAGATTATCGCGTTCGATCGACCAATGCTAAACGAAATTTTGTTTATCCCTTTTACCTAACAGAATCTTAAAACTCTCTCATTCAAAACTTTTTAATTATGACATTACAAGCTCCAAACCTTGACGATCGCCAATTCCTCGAACTGTTTGAGGAAATGCGTGCTTTAATTCCTCGTTATGCACCAGAATGGACGGATCATAATCTTTCCGATCCAGGTATTACAATGATGCAATTGTTTGCTTGGTTAGGCGAGATTATTCTATTTCGTCTTAATCGAGTTCCCGATCGCAATTACATTAAGTTTTTGCAACTAATCGGAGTTGAACAAAAACCCGCAGTTCCAGCACAAGCAGAAGTAACTTTTCTCTTAGTTCAACCTGCATTACCAATAGTTTTTATTCCTAAAGGAACGCGGATTAGCGCTCAGGTAAAACCCCCGCCTCCTAGCGCCTTGGCATATCCTACTCTACCACCTGAACCGGAAGATCCAGTAATTTTTGAAACTGATGAACCTTTGATTGCTTTGGGAGCAGTTTTACAAGCTGTTTTAGTTGCTGAAGGTGCAACATTTACCGATTATACTGAAGCCAATCAAGTAGCTCAACAGCATTACCCGGCATTTGGAAATAATGCTGAAAATGGAAATGCTTTGTTGTTAGGATTTGCTTTTGATGGCACATTTCCAGAAATGGAATTGAATTTGTTTGTCCAATTGTTTGTAGAACCGAATAATGCACAGGAAACTCGCTGCGATCGACAAACTGAGTCTTTTCCTTCAACAGAAATGGTAGTTTGGGAATATTGGAATGGTTCAAATTGGCAAAGATTGAGTTTGTTAAAAGATGAAACGCGATCGCTAACCCAAACCGGACACATTTATTTTCGCACACCTACAGATTCCCAAGCTTTTCAAAAGCGAACTTTGAGCAATATCAGCGAATCTTTATACTGGATTCGTTGCCAATTAGTTGATTTTCAATATGACCGCACTCCCAAAATTGATGCTATCCTGACTAATACTGTGCGTGCGATCGCAATTACCACTGTTCGAGATGAAGTAATTGGATCGAGCAATGGTCAACCTAATCAATTTTTCCGATTACGAAATGCTCCAATTTATGCTAAAGCTTTGCGCTCAGTAGACGAACGTTTGCGAGAAAATTCAACTCGTTCTTTTATGCCCAATGAAGTTGAACAAAAAGCGATTAATGAAAAGTTGCGCCAACAGGAATTAATTAAAGGATTTCTGTTAGAAGTCGATGAAGGACAGGGTGCAGAACCTTGGGAAGAAGTAGAAGACTTTTTTAATTCTAATGCAGGCGATCGCCATTACACATTAAATCGCACCACAGGTGACATCACTTTTGGTAATGGAGAATCAGGACGGATTCCTTTAGCAGGAATTAATAATTTAGTAGTGCGCTATTACCGCTATGGAGGCGGTAGAGTGGGTAATGTGGGAGCAGATATGATTACAGATTTGCAAAGTCCTGTTCCTGGTATAGACAAAGTAACTAATTATTGGGCAGCGGAAGGTGGAGATAATGAGGAATTAATTCAGGATACCAAAGCTCGCGCACCAAAGGAATTAAAAGCACGCGATCGAGCAGTGACAATTCAAGATTTTGAATTTCTAGCATTACAAACTCCCGGTGTTCGTATCCGTCGCGCTTATGCTTTACCGCTTTATCATCCACAATTTCCTGATACTTCTGTTCCGGGTGCGATTACTGTAATTGTGATTCCCGATAGCATTGCACCTAATCCTATTCCCAGCCAAAAAACTTTGCAAGCTGTCTGTGCTTATCTCAATCAACATCGTCTTCTCACTACTGAGATTTTTGTTGCTCCTCCTAAATATATTCAAGTTAGTATTGAGGCATCTGTGCTAACTCGTCCTACAGCAAATTCTGCGGAAGTCAAAACCCAAATTGAAACAACTCTGAACACTTATCTTAATCCGTTAACAGGTGGCGAAGATGGGCTGGGATGGGATTTAGGCGCACCAGTTTTGCATTCCGAAATCTTTCGCCGGATTTTGAATATTTCCGGGGTGCAAAGAATTGAAAATTTGCAAATTGTGGTTAATGGGGAACGTTTTCCTCCCTGTACTGATGCACCAATACCAATTAATTATCTTGTGTTTTCTACCGATCATGACATCACCGTTAATTTAACCGCAGCTATCTAGGTTTTTGTTATGGCTTCCTCTCTGCCTACTTATTTTCTACTCGATAGTCAGCAAGGTCGCAACGCTGAAGAAGGTTGGCGCGTGCAGACTTTAACTAATATGAAAGTTACTGCTGAGGGTTTACAGTTAGCGCCATTGCCCGGTTTACCTAAACTATTAAATGATGCAGCTGGTACATTCTCAGGATTAAGCAATCCAACGGGAGTAGCAGTAGATAATGAGGGAATTATTTATATTGCAGATGCTCAACAGCATCGAATTTTTCGGTTGATTCGACGGGATGGATTGCAAGTTTGGGCAACTTATTTTCAGGTGAAAACGGGGTTGTTTGCTAGCGATCGCTTCGTTTATATTCCAGCTGCCACAAGATTAGAAAGATGGCAACCATCACCAGAAACTTACCCAAAAGATTTTGCAGATGTTGAGGTTATTAGCGAGTCTGTTTGGAATCAGCATCAGGCTGAAAAATTAATCCGCTGTTACATTGAAACTGTAGGGGCGAAGCATTTGGGCGATAATTTATCGGTGAAACCCAAAAGTTTGTATCCAAATGCTTCGCCCTGCCAAAGTTTAAAAACACTGGATGATTTAGAAGAACAAGAAGTGATGCTAAATAGTTGGGAAGCACCTTATCCTTTGCATCTGCCTGGGGGAACATTGTGCAAATCATCTATTGATATTCTTCCTGGTTTAGGTGGTTTAGGAAATGCACCGCGTCAGTTTAACACTCCACGCGGTTTGGCAATTTCTCATACGGGTAATCTTTATGTTGCAGATTCCCAAAATCATCGAATTCAAGTTTTTTCTTTGTCTAATTTGTCATTACAAAAGATTTGGGGCAAGAAAGAACCAGGAAGTATGCCGGGAGAGTTTAACGAACCTTGGGACGTGGTAGTTGATGCACAAGAAATGGTTTATATTGCTGATAGAAATAACCATCGAGTGCAAAAAGTTAATCCACGAACGGAAAGTTTTACGCTAATAGATGGAACTCGTTTAAATGCTCATATTTTTCAAGTTTTGTATGGCAGTGAACGCCGAGAACGCTTTGTTTTTATTCCAGCACAAAAACGTTTAGAAAGATGGGCGGCAAGTTTAGGACGCGATCCTTTGATGTTGGATGAGGTAACGCTTGTCAGCGATGCGGTTTCTAGTTTGGATGTTGCCCGTTTTATGGTGCTAGAAATTCTAAATGCAAAAGGATCGACTGATATTTTAGTGGAGTGGGAACGAGATTATCCTTTAGCATTTGAAACACCGTTTGTGCATCCGATTCATTTAGCGATCGATCGAGAAAACCGACTATATGTAGTTGATGAAGAGAAGGATTTTGTTACAGTATTGGATTGTCAAGGAAGAGTTTTAGGAAAGATAAATTATTCTGCGGAGTTTTCTGGAACTCATCCTCCTGCTGCGATCGCGATCGACACCCAAGGTAAGCTAATAATCGCACTAAAAACTGGTTTACATCGCATAGATTTTCAGAAAAGTGGAATTTCCGAAGGTTGCATTAACATTTGGAAAGGTTGCTGTCATGGTATGGCATTAGATATCAGCGGCGATTTGATTGCTATTGGTGAAGATGGAGTAGCGCAACTTTCACCATCAAAAGGTTTTGAAAAAGAGGGAATGTATGTTTCTAGTTGTTTGGATAGTGCGATCGAACGTTGTCAATGGCACAAGATTGTTTTAGAAACTGATTTGATTCCTACTGGTACAAGTTTTAAAGTTTGGACTTATGCTTCAGATTATGAACGATCGCCAGATGAAATTGCCGCATTATCAACAGCAGATTGGCAAACAGGACAAGTAAACGGCAATGATTTTTTAATTTTGAGTCCTCCGGGTCGATTTTTGTGGCTCAAAATTGAAATGGTGAGTAACAAAACAGAAACTCCAACTTTAAAACGCCTGAAAATTCATTTTCCCCGCATCACTTATTTGCAATATTTACCTGCTGTTTATCAAGCTGATCCGATTAGCAAAGATTTTTTGGAGCGTTTCCTTTCCATTTTTGAAACTGTGTTAGGAAGTGTAGAAAATAAGATTGATTTTATTGTCCGCTATTTCGATCCAAATGGAGTACCCGATCGCGCTTTTCTAGAATGGTTAGCAGCTTGGGTTGATATGAGTTTTTACTCTAGTTGGTCGCTAGAAACTTGCCGTCGTCTGCTGCGTAATGCTCCCGAATTATATCGTTTGCGGGGTACACCTGCGGGGTTAAAACGTTGGTTATCCTTAGCTTTTGGCGTAGAAGCAGAAATTTTAGAACACTTTTGTTTGCGACAAGGTGAGTATTTAAATCAGCAGCTTGTGTTGGGTGAGCGATCGCATCTTTGGGGTAATAGTTTGCTCGATCGATCGTCATTAGGTGACACACATTTAGGCGAATTACTATTAGAAAAAACTGCACCTGCTGTTAATCTACTCTCCAGCACTGCTCACCGTTTTACTGTTTTCATTCCAGCAACTCAGTTGCGTCCACCAGAACGAGAAAGACAAATTCGCGCTTTAATAGATGCCGAAAAACCTGGGCATACACAATACACACTTAACTCAGTAGAACCTCGTTTGCGAGTCGGAGTTCAATCTCGTTTAGGAATGGATACGCTAGTCGGTACTTATCCCCGATTAGTTCTTAATTATTGCTCCACTTTAGGATCTGACACCATTCTCAGTCGAGCATCTCCTAACACTTCATTGCCTGTTAATTCTCACCGTATAGGCATCAATTTTGTTGTAAGTTAATGCTTTAAATTATGTTCAAAAAGGAGAGAGGTAAGACTAATGAAAAAGAAAGAAATTCATCAATCACTTGATTGTATTGCTTGTGAACTGCCTACTCAAGAACGATTGAACTATTTTACAGGGCAGTTTCTTACAGAGCGAGATTTTCAAGATGAACAAAGTTATTTACTTGGAAAACATCGGCAACACAATCGTTATTTGCATGGTTACGGAACAGTTTGTGGGTTAAAAGTAGAACAGCATCCTAATCCTGCTTGTCGCGATCGTTTTATCATTATCCAACCTGGTTTTGCTCTTGATTGCTGTGGTCGAGAAATCCTTGTGCGCGAACCTGTTTATGTTGATTTAGATAAAGCTCTTGCACCTCAAAATAATGGTACACCTAACGGCAAACATCTGTTAATTTCGCTATGTTATACAGAATGCAAATCTGAATTTGTACCTGTTCTTTATGCAGAATGTGGTTGTGATGAAACAGGAATGGAAGCTAACCGCATCTATGAAAGATTTGCTGTTGATGTGCAGTTGGTGGATACTGTTCCTAAATCGCCAATTACAGAACCAACTAAGATAAATTTACAGTGGAATGGGACTATTAATTTAGCTCAATCATTGCGTCTTGCTCTTGATTCTGTTGGGAAGCGACTGTATATTTTGACTGCTGCTAATCCCGGTCAAATCATGGTGTACAACACTGATAATGGAGTGCAACTTCCGACTATTTCGCTAGGAGAAACTGGGGTGCGAGGGGTGGATTTAGCGATCGATATTTCCGGTCAATTTCTCTACATTATCCGTCACACAGAGGGAACGCCATCCACTTACGATTTGCAAGTAATGGATTTGCAGAATGCTAATACTGTTGTTAACACTTTACCCTTAACTACTGGTGTATTAACCAATCCTCCACAAGTAATTGTTTCAACAGCAGCAGATCATCGTATTTACACTCTCGATCCAAATGCTAACCCTCAAATAATTACTATTTGGAAGACAACAATTAATACTGAAACTGTAGATCCTACTTTACCTTTGAGTGACCCTAATTCCCCAAAATTTGCTGAAGTGACTAGCACAAATGAGGTAAATACTTTTGCAGTTAGTTCTGATGGTAGTTGGTTATTTTTAGCAGAAGGAACTAGCAATCAAATTCGAGCATTTAAGGTGGATACGCTGAATCAACCTCCAGCATCACAAGTAAGTGTAACAGTTTCTTTAGCAGAAAATCCCCAACTTTTAGCGGTTTCTGGTGATAGTTCCCAACTTTATGTAGTTACTGCGCCATCAGCAGGAACTATGAAATTACGAGCTTTTGAAATTGAAGATAACTCTCCTCCAACTATTACCGAAATCAATGCACCTGGGGTTAGTTTGGGGAGTGGAAATGCGATCGATCTCGTCGCCGCACCTTCGGAAAAATGGATTTATTTATTATCCAGTGATGAGAGCAACAAAGGCGAAGTTCGCCCAATCAGTACTGTTCTATTAAAAACCGATCCCGATCGTGCGGTGTTTGATGCGATCGCAGTTTTTTCTAATCCTCAAGATTTGTTGCTTGATAACAGTTTAACCCGAATTTATGCAGCAGGTAACACTGAAACTGGAGGTGTATCAATCCTAGAAATTCAATCAGAACTTTGTCGAGAATTACTTTGGGAAAGTCTTAATGATTGCTCGTCTTGTTCTGATGATTGTGTACCGCTTGCAGTTGTTCGTGATTACAAAACCGGACTTGAAATTACTGACGCACTAATTGATAATCGAATTCGTCCTTTAATACCAAGTACTGAAACCTTACAAAAGCTAATTCTTTGCGCTTTAGAATCTCATAATAACATGGGAGAAGGGTCGGGTGATGGTGTGCGATCGGCTGATGCTGAAACTGTCGATCCAGATGTTCCTGCTGATGCTGATTTTAACCCAACAACTGGCAATATTCATTTTAAAATTCCCAAAGCTAAAGATGGGAATGATGGTAAAGATGGTACAGATGGAATTGGTTTAGAATTGAATCTTCCTTACATTGAGGCAGTTAGTTGGAAACATAATACACCAAATAATTCTCTAATTACAATTGAAGAAATTCCTGGCATTTTTAAACAAGGCATTGTAATCGGCTTTAATGCTCCTGTAATTGTTTCTGATTCTGCTAATCCTGATAGACAAATTATTGATTCTCATGTATTCCAAGTATTAGCTGAAACCTTGGAACGCGAGCAATTTAACTTAATTTGTCGTTGTCAACTGACTGGTAGTGTAGTTCCTGTTGAGTTTAAAGCTACAGATAATCTGATTCAATCTGCAACATTTGTTAAAGAAACAACAGCAAGGGGAATTGCTTTTGTGTTCGATCGTTCTAGTCTAAACGTTTTGAGAGATTTACAATCAAAAGAACTTTGGGTTCGTTTATTAGGTGATTTTGTAATAGATGTAGAGCAGAAAAAAGCAGTTGATGCCAAATTTATTCAAGCATTACTACCCACAGGATTACAACGTCCATCAGCTAATAGAATTGGTACACAAGGAGGAGTATTTGAAAGTTGGTTTGGCTTTAAAAGTGAATAGTTATTTCAAAGATTGGATGCAAAGATTTATTCACAGGAGACTTTTATGCAGAGTTACAAAAAGGTAAAAAAAAGAAGAATTTACAATCAATCTCGGAGTTGTTCTACTTGTGGCGATATTGAATGTTTTGAACGACCTCGATTTTTTGCGGGACAATTATTAACAGATAAAGACTTAGAAGCAGCGCAAAGATATGTAATTGAAAAAAACAAATTACACAATCGTCATTTAGTGGGAACGGGTGTAGTTTGTGGGTTAGCTGTACGCTGCGATCCTTGTTGTGATGGTAGTGTAGTTGTAGAACCGGGATATGCGATCGACTGTTGCGGCAATGATATCGTATTATGTGAACCAGAAACTTTTCATCTATTAGATTGTCTGGAAGAACAACAGCGAGAAGTAGATTGTTGCGATCGCAAAATTCGCACTCCCAAAGTACCCAGAGATCAAATTCGAGAATACTGTTTAATTCTCTCATATTTTGAGGAACCAACTCACCCAACTACTGCTTTAATTCGCGATAATGGCTGTAGCAATACTCGCTGTGAACCTGCAAGAATTCGAGAATCGTTTCGCTTTTCACTAATAGAAAAACCAATCGATCGATCTCCGCCAAAACTGATTCCTGATGACAGCTTTTTAGGACAAGTTTCAGAATGTTTTCGGGTATTACGGGAATTTCAAGCTGCTATAAAAACGGGTAGAACTGTGGAAGAAAACTATCCAAGTTCATCTGTCCCAGTATCTACAGGAGCTTTTGCACCTGTGTTTTACCAAATCCGTAAACTGGTGTTAGAAATTTATAAACGAGAACCAGAAATTCGTTGTACATTACCTGAAAAAGTAGCAGAAATTGAAGCCCAATTTCAATCGGGTAATGATGACGATCAACAACGTGCAGCTTTGCTGATGTTAGCTCTAGCATCACAACTATTATTGGACTGTTTTTGTAATGCGCTTTTAGTTCCTTGTCCAGATTGTGATGAGGAAGTTGGTGTTGAATTAGCTTGTATTACTTTGCGTGGTGATAAAATTGAAAAAATCTGCAATACCGTTCGCAAACAATTAATTACCGGGCCATCTTTACAATACTGGATGCAACCTCTATTTAGCGGAATTCAACAATTAATTGAATTACTTTGCTGTGAGTTAGATATCGTGAAGTTGGTAGATGATAATTTACCAAGACGGCCAGAACCGATCGGTTAAAAGAATACAAAATGAATTTCTGATATATCATTAAGGAGGCAAAATCAATGCAAGATAGACCAATCAATGAAGGTTCAAACACTGAAGCTCAAGCAGTAATCAATCAACCCCGATATACTGCTTTTCGCAGTCTCGATACCTTATTTACTCGTGGAGAAACTGTGTTCAAAATGGTGCGGGATTTTTCCCAATGTGCAGTACGAGATTTGCCAACGGCTGTGTTACGCGACTTATCTAACATTAACAAAGTCTCGGTAATGGATATTTACGATCGTCCCGCTAGAGAAGCTTTTGCATTGTTGTTATCGCGTGGAATTAAAGCTGAAGAAAAAAAGGTTTCTGAACAAGAAGCTTGCTCTCTGAAGAACTTACAAAAAACGCAATGGACGTTAAATCCGAATCAGGCTGTTGTAGTGCTTACATACAACGATCGCGTAGTCGGCGTTCACCCTTCTAGCAACAATGATAATCCACCCGTTTCTTAATAGACATCTCCAAAAAAGATTGTAGAGGCGTTGTATTGTAGAGACGTTGTATACAACGTCTCTACAATACAACTCTACAATACAACTACAATACAACGTCTCTACAAGGGTTCTATCAAGGTTTGAATGAGCAATGCCAGATATTCACATCAACCAATTTCATGCTCAATACAACATAGCAAGATTGCCAGACAATCCTGTTACTTTACAGCGACAATTGGATAACATTGCTCGTCATCAACTTGTTAATGCTTTGGAAGCACGATTATCCCAAGAAACTCAAGCAGACGATCCTATTTGCTTTATTGAGTCGATCGAGGTAAGTTTGACGATCGATCTAGCTAAATTAGACGATCGTCAATTAGCAACTTTATGGGCAGATGCTCTTCAAAAAGGCATTCGGCAAACTCTCGGACAAAGAGGGAAAGGAGTTTTAATTTTCCGCAATCGAGGTGATTTTCTAGCAAGTTTTCTAGAAGATCTGTTAAAGGGAAAAGTGTGGGATTGTTGGTATTATCAGGAATTTGAAAAGTTGCGATCGCTTCCTCTTGGTGCAGCTATTGTTACTTTGCTCACTACTAATAATGATGCGGGAAGGGATGCTTTGTTGGAACTGACTCGACGTGGTGAAATCGATCGAATTTTGGCTATTTTAACTGATGAAGAAGTGGAAGCGATCGCTCATTCTTGCCTACTCCCACCCAGTCCTAATATTATCTTGCCAAATACTGTTAGCGTTTGGATTCGAGCAATCCGATCTCTACTAAGTCAAAGGTTGATTCTTACAGGTATTCCAACTAGAGATTTTACTCGTCTTTACTTGGAATTATTGCATCATCGACCTGAACTTGGCCCTGATGTAAATTTGGCACGTTTCATCTACAATTTAATGCAATTGCAGCAAATGGTGATGAAACAAAGCGAAGTTGCTCAACTTCTCCAGCTACTTGCTACTGAGCAATGGACAGGAGTATTGAGTCAGTTAGAACGCAGTCCTGCCAAACAACTACTAACAACTTTAATGCGAGAAATATCGGGTGCAGAAGTGGTTGAACTTTTGCAAGAATTAGAGATTAATGTACCGCAAACTACCAGTTATTTTGGTGTTACGGCTTATGGTGGAATTTTTTTGTTGATAAGTGCGATCGCAGATTTGCAGATCGATCGCTTTTTGCAAAACTGTCCTTATCCTCAACCGGAAAATATATCGAAAATTGGATTATTATTGTGGTTAATTGCGCTTCAGTGTTTGGGAAATCAAAATGCAGTTCAGGCAAAGAGCGATCGAGGAATAACATTATTTGCAGGACTGTCAAAAACTCCAAATTTAAGCGAACTTCAGAACTACGCAGCAACTTTCACACCAACAATGCACACAGCATTTATTGAACAGTTTCAAACTCATCTGTGCGAACAATTAAACCGTCCTGAACACTTTGCATTAGCCCGACTTTCCGCAACTTCTACCCTATCTTTTGATTGGTTCTCTCTTTGCACAGAGTCTAATTCACTATTGCCCGATCCTGAATGGGATGCAGCTTTAGCAATGGTGAGTGCAACAATATTGCAAGCTTTTTCTGTCAAATTAGGTGCGTTTGCTGATAGCAGTCCAGCTTATTTGTGTCGTAACTTTTGGAAAAGTCAGAGTGCGATCGAACTTTCTGCAAATCAAATTATTATCCAGTTTTTAACTTGTCCATTGCAAATGGTATTGCGAATGGCAGGCTTTGACCATAAAACCTGGGAAGTTTCCTGGTTAGAAAATCGACAACTATCATTTCAGTTTGACTGATTAAACACTATGGCTGACTCAAATTCCAGTCCCACTATTGAAACTCCCAAAGCGACTTCAGCCGCTAATCCTCCCGTGCAGGATATTAACATGACTGCGGAAAGTGAGAGCGATCGTACTGAGATAATGAGCGATCGGATCGTGAGGACAGTTGGTGGAAGTAGCCCACAAACGCCACCAAATCAATTTACTGGTAGTTTGAAGCAGTTGCCAAGTTCATCACAGGTCGGAATGTTGCGACAGTTGCAGCGGGGGTATGGGAATAGTTATGTGGGCAATGTTATCCAAGCGAAGCTAACGGTAGGGCAACCGGGAGATGTGTATGAACAGGAAGCAGAGAGAGTCGCAGATACAGTAATGCAGATCTCACAGTCAGAAGCGACTGTTGGGGCAGGGATAAAAAACCAAGTTCAGCCAATGCGAATTCAACGAATGTGTGCAGAATGTGCGAAAGAGGAAGAAGAAAAAATTGATCCCAAGGAATCGCCTGGACAAACACCGACGGTAACGCCTGCATTAGAGACTCGTTTAGATAGAACAAGGGGTGGGGGTGAACCGTTGCCGGAGTCGGTGCGATCGTTTATGGAACCTCAGCTGGGGGCGGATTTTAGTGGTGTGCGGGTGCATACAGGGAGTCAAGCTAGTAGCCTAAACCGAGAATTAGGGGCGCAGGCATTTACACGGCAAAGAGATATTTATTTTGGGGTAGGGCAATATACGCCGGAAACAGTAGAAGGCCAGCGCTTATTGGCGCATGAGTTGACTCATGTGGTGCAGCAGAGTGGTTCTGATGGTCAAATTCAAAGACTGTGTGGGGTCGATGAAAGTTGTCCCGAGGAAATGATGGGTTCTAATGTAAGTTCATCCGCAGACATGATGAGTGTAGATGCACAAAGACATATTCCTATCCCAGTAGAAACTGGTCAACTTCCTCAAATTGGTGATGATGCTGATTTAGAAACTCAGGTTGCATCATTTAAGCGCCTAGTACTTACTACAGCTAGAACAAGGTTAGCATCTAACCGCGTCAATTTAGCGGAATGGCGGGCTGTTGTTGAAGATCTACAGCTTAATAGACAGCAACAATTAGCAATACAAGTTGCACAGCTTCAAGAAACCGTTGAACGGCGTAGTGGTTTTGGTCAATCTGCTTTGGAACAGTATCTAATAGAACGAAACCCTATTCGGCGTGAGACACGCCTCCATCAAGTTGAAGGACGGTATATAGCTTGTACAGGATGTCATGCAGAACAATGGGCAACTCGACTTGAACATGAAACTCCAGCTTTTATGCGAACTGGCCCAGAGTGGCAACCTGTAGCAAATCAGCTAACTGGTGTTGAAAGTCGCAATCAACAATATCTAGAACCGTGGCTTGCGGTTCATTCAATGCCAAACCTGCTTGCTTCTGAACCCCAAGTTTTTTCAGAACAGGAAGTGATTAGACAGTGGTTAGAAGAAAGCTCAGTTGAAAGCCTGACAGCTAGAGATAATACGACAACAACTACACCATCGCGTAATTCATCTGCTAGACCAGAACATGAAGTTACTCAGAATTTTGATTTCCAAGAGGCTCCCAACCAAGACCAGATGGAACGCATTAATGCTATTACAGAGTCATATCGTACAATTATTGAAGCATTAGGGCCGGAAGGATATCAGGTTTGGACAGATAGTGCTATTTCTTGGAATTCGGAGAATATTGAGAGTGTTCGTCAAGGTATTTTGAGCCGAATTGATCAGCGTCGCTCTGATTATCTTGAACTGATCAGAAAAATTACTACAGGTGAAATAGAGTATATTCATTTTATGCCTATTTTGCAGGATTTATTGCCGTTTGCGTCTTCTACAGTTCGGGAAGTTATTCAAGCAGAAATTGACGCACAAGAAGATAAACAATTCTGGGAAAAAATTATTGTTGGTGCAGCATCGTTAATTCTGCTGTTATTAATACTTTTCCCACCAACAGCAATTATTGGAGCTACAGCAACTGCGGCACTAACAGCAGGATTAGAATTAGGACTTGGAGCTTACGGGGTTTATCGGGGACCTCAGATGATCCAAACGGGGCGTGCATATCAACTCGGAACAGGTGCAAATGATGTCTTCACTCCAGAGCAACAGTCGGCTGGCAATGCACTAGTTTTTAGTGGCTTTCTAAATATTATAGGTGGTGGATTAAATTGGGCTTCAGGGTGGTGGCGGACAGCTGGGCTTTCCAGTAGATTGTTGCAATCAAGTATTGCCGCAGAAAGGACAACTACAGGGTTATTAACTAGTGGTAGCCAGACTATCCAACGTGGTCAGTTTTTACTAACCCTAGAACGTGATGCAATAGTTGCTAGTGTTGCTAATCGTCCAGATTTACTAATCATAGTACGTGGTAATACTGCAACGATGTACCAGAGACTAGCGGGTGGAGCAGGACTTCGTATAGTTGAACAGAGAACTATTTCAACATTTACATCAAGTGCTACTGTAGAGAGTAGTACATCCACAGCTAGTGGCACTTCAATTGTTCCTTGGTCAGGTATTTCATCCAGGCCAGTTCAAGGTTTTACCCTCCCTGGCGAAATTTCCAGTTCCTCACCTTTACTTACACTTCCTGATGAAGCTGGTGTAGTTTCTTCACTTGCTACAGGTGGAGCTACGCCTACGACTTCACTACGTCTTCCACCACGCTGGTTAGGAGGTAGAATTCTTGGCAGATTAGGTGAGGTTACAAGGTTTGAAGAAATTGGACTTTATCCAGGCAGAATGACTCAGTTATTTGCCCAAACCCAGCGTATCCAAATTTATAATGCTTTGGAAAATGGCACGCTTAGTTTACGAGATTTTGGTCGCATGGTAGGGACTGATGGCGTTGAACAAATGTATTTCCGAACGCCTTCTGGAGGTCGTTTTATTGATCATGTTTTCCCAGAAGGTGAATTTATTATATTGCGAGAGAGTAAGAATGTTAGAGACTTTGCCATTACAGAAGATATTTATATTCAACTCAGCAAAGATATATATCTATTGAATCGCTATCCAGAAGCGATCGTAGAGTGGCGAATTAGCGGTAATGGAATGATTGATTCAGAAGCTTACGATTTATTGGAAGCGATATCAGAGAGAATGGGAGGTCGCTTCAGATTTCAACTGCAAGACAGTGCAAGACCTCCAATTGATATAACACTGCCACCAACCTTACATTAGCCGGGATGAGACTATGACCCGTCTAGATAGCTATCTTTTTGTAAAATAATGCTCCCTTACTCTAGCAATATTGAATATTTACGCGATGAGCTTCGTCGTTTGGATTGGTTGTTAAAAATTGCCATTCAACAATTTCGATCGCACCGCAACCAAAACATCCCTCCCGAATTTCAAGGATTACATATTTCCGATCAAGAAATTGATGGCTTAGTGTCTGAGGAAAACGAAAGTTGGAACCAAACTTGGGCTGAAACTCAGACCAAAGTTATGGCTATGCGTGAAGAGATCGATCGGCGAATTATTGAAACTCAAATAAATGGTATAATTCTACGTTTGCCTTACCTACAAACAGTATTTAACTTGACTCCATTTGAAACTGATTTATTATTACTAACCCTAGCTCCAGAATTAGACCTGCGTTATCAGAAAATCTACGCTTATTTACAGGATGATGTTACTCGCAAACGTCCATCTATTGACCTGGCATTACAATTATTTTGCTGCACTTTAGAAGAACGAGTTAAAGCAAGAGAACCTTTTATTAAAGATTCCCCTTTGCTTAATTACAACCTACTTTTGCTGCATGAAGATTCGATCGATCGCCCTTCCCCCCTCCTCAGTCGTTCCCTCAAATTAGACGATCGCATTGCTGAATTTCTGTTAGGAAGCGATCGCCTCGATACTCGCTTACTAAAACCAATTTCGCTAGTACAATGGCTTCGACCCCAAAAGTCTCTCAAAGACTTAGTATTACCTACGGAAATCAAACAAACTTTACAACAATTAATCAGTTTAGAAATTGACAATACACCTTGGTTGTGCTTATTGCAAGGAGTCGAAGGCACAGGAAAACGCACTACTGCATCAGCTGTTGCTAATGCCAGGAAACGCTCTTTGTTGGCGATCGATCTTCCAGCTATGATCCAGGCAGAATTGCCGTTTCACGCTTTGTTAGAACTGGCATTTCGAGAAGCCCGCCTTTACAATAGTTTGGTTTATTTGGATGGCTGGCATCAATTATTAGCAGATACTACTAAACATCATTTAGCGATCGCATTTGTTGAGCAAATTATCGCACAATTTCCGGGAATTGTGTTTATTGCCAGTCAAACTCCTTGGCAACCTAATAATTCCGATCGTCACTCTTTTATTCGCATTGAATTTTCTCTACCTGATTTGCGATCGCGTTACGCTCTCTGGCAAACTGCCCTTAGCCAAGCACAGGGGATCAGTCCTCAAGTTAACATCAAAGATTTAGCAAATTCTTTCCGATTAAGTGGGGGACAAATTCAGCGATCGATCGCATTAGCTACCAGTCAAGCCAAGTTAAATCAAGGCAAAAATTACACAATTACTACTGACGATATCCTGCTAGGTTGTCAGCTAGAATCAAGCCGAACTCTGATTAGTTTTGCCCGGAAAATTACACCAAAACGAGTTTGGGAAGACTTGGTATTACCTAAAGATACAATGGCACAATTACGGGAATTATGTCAGCAAGTACGCTACCGAAGTCAGGTTTATAGTGATTGGGGTTTTGAACAAAGGTTGAGTTTAGGTAAAGGAACGATCGCTCTTTTTACTGGTGACTCTGGTACAGGTAAAACCCTCAGCGTCGAAATTTTAGCAAAAGAATTAGGATTAGATCTCTACCAAGTCGATCTCTCCCAAATTGTTAGTAAATACATAGGTGAAACTGAAAAGAACCTCAGCCGTGTATTTGAAGATGCTCAAGCTAGCAATGCTATTCTGTTTTTTGATGAAGCTGATGCTTTGTTTGGCAAGCGATCGGATATTAAAGATGCTCACGATCGCTACGCCAACATTGAAGTAAATTATCTATTACAACGAGTCGAAACTTATGAAGGGGTAATTATTTTAACTAGCAATTTAAGCAAAAATATTGATACCGCTTTTTTGCGACGTTTGCACTTTAGCATTGAGTTTCCTTTTCCCGATGAGTATCACCGTTTCCAAATTTGGCGTAGAATGTTTCCGCCTCAAGCTCCTTTATCTACGGATGTAGATTTTGAATTTCTCGCTCGTAAATTCAAAATTGCTGGAGGTAATATTAAAAATGTGGCGATCGCTGCTGCTTTTCGTGCCGCAGAAGATGGTGGAGAAATTCACATGGAACATCTTATTTTGTCTTTAAAACGGGAATATCGCAAACTGGGAAAAGTTTGTGAACGTACAGAATTTGAATCATATTACGACTTAGTGCGTTAGTTAGTGACAGAACAATCAAAAGAATGTCTAGTTTTATGTATAGACAGATTTGAAGTATCTATATAATATAATAGACTGAAACGAACAAATATCAGCGGTTTGGCGGTGTTGTTGGGGAAGGGAGATAAGGTGAGAAATGTGATTATTCCGGCGCAAACTTGGACGGAGTTGATGATTCTAGGCAAAGATAGCAGTCCCAACGATCCGGTGTTTGAAGGAAGGAGAAAACGAGCGATTTCGCAAACAGAAATTCGCCGGATTATTCAAGCAGCAGCAGAACGGGCGGGGATTAATAAAAATGTTAGTCCCCATTGGTTGCGCCATTCCCACGCTACTCATGCGGCGAATAGAAATGTGCCGCTACCGTTGATTCAGAGTACTCTGGGACATACGAATGTGGCTACTACTAGTACTTATTTGCACGCTCGACCAAATGATAGTAATTCGCTTTATTTGCCGCGTTGATGGGGAATTAGTAACTCTGGTATTAGAGGTAAAAATGAGGAAGGGGTTGGGTGTTGGGGGGTAGGGGATAGGGTTGGATTTTCTTCCCTACCCCCTGACCCCTAACCCCTAACCCCTGTAGATAATTCGTCAGATGCTATTTGCGAGAATTTAATTTATCCAGTGTTGAAGGAAGTCTGGAAAAATTATCGCCTGAAACTGACGTTATGGAGTCATGAAGCTCTTTGTTACGATGAAGATTTATCGGGGATTCCCGATTATACTGTAACTCAACGAAGTCCGTTGGGGACAATTATTTTCGATCGGCCTTATTTGTTAACTGTTGAGGCAAAGCAAGATAGGTTTGAGGAAGGATGGGGTCAATGTTTGGCAGAAATGGTGGCGGTACAACGATTGAATAATGAGGCAAATCAGACAATTTACGGTATTGTTTCTAATGGAAAAGTGTGGCAGTTTGGCAAATTAGAATTAAATGTTTTTACGCGGAATAAAACTTTTTATACTATCCAAGATTTAGAGAGTTTATTTGGGGCAGTTAATTACGTTTTCCGACAGTGCGAGTTACAAATTGAGGGAAAGGAAACATTTTCGCTTTGAGCTTTAATTGGGACAAATTTTCCGGGAAATTAGTTGGTAAAGAATAGGCAAGTTTATGAGAAATTACAAGGAACTGGAAATGATGCAATTTGGGTGAAAATGCCTTGGGCAGAACACGCTTTTGATGCAGTTTTTAATGGTGTAAGTAATCAATTAGCTTTATACACCCGATCGACTGTTCCGAACTACCCTACCGTCCGGCTTCCGGTCTTTCCATACTCAGACACGCAGGGACGATGAAAACAAACTTTTCTAGCATTCTAACAATCAAGAGTATTTTCTAACTCCCAAGAACTAATAAAAGTGCTGTAATCATGCCATTCTTGGTGCTTCAACTTTAAATAGGAAGCGACAAAATCCTGACCGAGAGCCTGAGATAATACAGTATTTCCTGACAAACATCGCAGTGCATCGAGCAAATTGGTCGGTAACAATTTAATCGTTCCAGACGGCAGAGGATGGGTGTAATTGTTATTGTCATAACGTCGGCCAGGGTCACGTTTTTGGGCCATCCCATCCAGACCGACTGCAATTAAGGCAGCAGGTAAAAGGTAAGGATTTGCTGCCCCATCAGCCAGACGCAACTCGAAGCGCCCAGGATCGGGAATACGGATGGCATGGGTGCGATTGTTACCTGCGTAGCTAACAGTATTAGGCGACCAAGTAGCGCCGGAAGCGGTCACAGGTGCATGAAGGCGCTTGTAAGAATTGACGGTGGGATTGGTGAAAGCACACAAAGCTTCTGCCGAATGCAACACTCCACCGATAAACTGGTAAGCTAAGGTGGAAAGGCCCAATTCTCCTTGGGGATCGTGGAAAAGGTTTGCAGTTCCAGCACTATCCCAAACCGAAATATGGGTATGGCAGCCGTTTCCGGTGAGGTTCCGAAAAGGCTTGGGCATAAACGTAGCTCGGTAGCCGTGTTTTTCAGCGATCGCCTTCACCATATACTTAGGGCTTGCTGAAAAAGAGCGAAAAGGGGAGAGGGTAAGGAGGTTCAGCGATGAAAACTGATAAAAGTGCAAGGAATGGGTGTAAAATAGCCCAGAAAGCTTGGATGAGCCGGAGAAAATGTACCGAAAAGAGGAG
>NZ_JBHFNQ010000230.1:0-51705 GCF_041929345.1 Floridaenema aerugineum BLCC-F46 | reverse complement strand
AAGTTTGTTAGACTTCCACCATCGCCAAGCTGTTTGGTATGAGATCCCTAAGTGCTTAGCATAGTCTGATAGCTTCATTGTTATATGATACTATGCCTGATTATATTTGTTTATATAATGAGAGAAGTTTTATAATACTTTGATTTCCAGTAACGGGCAATTGTTAGCAGTGTTGCAAGGAGTTCAAGCTAATACCATTACTCAAGCAGATTTCTATATTTTGTAAGGCAGAACTAGGGAGGTGGGGAGATAGGGAGGTAGGGAGAGCCGGGGGAGTATTTTTTCCGCCATCCCCCCATCTCCTAGAGCCCCGAAGTTTCAGCGACGACGAGAAGAACGTTTATCTCGGTCTTGCCTTCTGCGATCGCGCCACTCTGCTAACGTTAAATAGATAACGCCACCAGTGACAGTAAATAGCAGCACTAAGGCTGCTACGGCGAGAATGTTGTAAATAGGTATTGTTGATTCCACTTTTCTACAAACCGTTACGCGCCCAAACTACCATTGAAATCGAATAGGTAAAGAGAACTAACAGAGCAACCCAACCTAAAGAGAGAATATCCATAAGCTTTGTTTACAACCAAAAGATCGAAAATGACTCCAAGGATTATCATACTTCGTTAGTGGTGGGATCTGAACTTTGGACGACTTAAACGCAGAACGGATAGAATCTCTCAAGGCTGGTATTTTCAGTGCTTTGTCGCTGTCGCTGGCATTTAGCGCCCTGACGCTGTTGCATTTGTTTTTGGCAAAGCAGTTTCCAGCTGTCGGTATTTGGCAAACTCCAACGTTGATTAATCTGTTATTTAGTGGGGGAGTAGCTTTTTTAAGTGGTTTCCTCTTCGGTATCACTTACCGCTACATTATTCGCCAAGATGAAAATTCCCATCTCCAAGAAGGTGCGGTTTTATCTTTTGGGCTAGTTCGAGGTTTAGCCCAAGTGGATATCGGGTTAAAGTTAGAAAATACCCTTTGGTCTTTGGGTATTCTCTGTATTGAAAGTCTTTTACTATTCGCTTTCGCCCGTTTCGCCCTCGATTTAGCAATTTACCGTCAGTGGGTGAAGTCTGCAAGGTAGCAGGGATAGGGGGATGGGGAGGTGGGGGGATGGGGAGATAACTTAAAATTCATAACTTTCTCCCTAACTTAAAACTTTCCCAGTCCCTAGTCCCCAGTCCCTAGTCCCTGTTAAACTGTGAATTCGGTAAATTCTGGTTGTCCGTAGATCATGTTGCGATCGATCGCACAGAGAATTTTATTGTCGGCAACTTGGGAAAATAGACAGCGACAAACTAATTTTGCTACATCAGCGCGGTGAATTGTTCCGGCAATTTTGTAGTCTTCTGTAAGTACTCCATTGCCAGTGCTCGGTTCTGATTTTAATCCCCCTGGTCGGATAATTGTGTAAGTTAGTCCACTTTCGATTAAATGTTGTTCCGCTTTTTCTTTTTCGGCTAAAACTGCGCCCAAGGTTTGCATTGCTTGGGGCGGTAAGGCAACGGCACTATTGCCAGTACCAATAGAAGTAACTAAAATAAATTTTTGCACTCCGGCTTTAACTGCGGCATCAATCAGGTTTTTGTTACCTAAATAGTCCGCCCGTTCGCCATCTTTAGGTAAACCGCCTATTGTGCTAATAACTGCTTGAATGGTATCACCTTGCATTGCTTGTTCCATTGCAGTTTTGTCTAAAGCGTCTCCCATGACAATTTTAATTCCCATCGCTTCCAGTTCTGGGCGAGTTGTTTCGGCACGCAGTAGTGCTTTGATTTTTTGGTTTTGTTCAGTTAAATTTATGGCAATTTCTCGTCCTACGCCGCGACTTGCCCCGGCTAGAAATATATAGGATGCTTCTGTCATGTTGGTTCCTAAAATTTATAATTGACCTTAATTATAAGGCATATTGCTTTATTATTCTTTGTACATACATATATGTTGCTGATTTTGATTATATAAGGAGAAGTTAGTTGCTGCAAAATGTTACTTTGTCTGGTGTTATTGCGATCGCTCTTGGTGCGATTCCTGGTGCTTTAACTCGCTATTATGTGACCCAATGGTGTAAAAGTGCGATCGGGAAAAACTTTCCTTACGGCACTTTTATTATCAATTTTACAGGTTGTTTACTAATGGGGTTTTTCTTCACCTTATTTAAGGGGATTCCCGGATTTCCACCAGAAATAGATTTGATGGTAAGAACGGGTTTTTGGGTTCTTATACAACCTTCTCAACCTACGGATACGATACCTTAACACTGTGGCGGAATAACAAGCAAAGAAGCACCATTTTTTACTGGGCAGGTAGCGCAATGTTAGCGATTTTTGGTATTGTAATAGGTCGTTATCTCGCGCAGCTAATTGTAGGACAGTAGCAATTCTCTTGAGTATAAATTATCAAACTTTATCCAATAATTTAATTACTGAGGAAACTCTTCAATCATGCAAAATAGTATTGCTCGCACGATATTAGCAATCTCTGTTGGTGCTATTCCAGGTGCAGTAGGGCGCTACCTGATCGCTGAATTAACTAAAGGAATAATTGGGAAAGACTTTGCTTACTATGGAACATTTTTTGTTAATATAACTGGTTGCTTTATCATGGCGTATTTCTATACATTAAACGAGACAAAGTTTAGGAGTATTCCCACTGAATATAGGTTAGCGATCGCCACTGGTTTTTGTGGTGCTTATACCACTTTCTCGACTTACGGATTAGAGACTGTTGGGCAAATAGATAAAGGTGCTACAACAGTCGCTTTAATCTATTGGTTAGGCAGCATGATCTTGGGAATGGTGGCTGTAAAATTGGGTGTAATGTTAGGTAGCCTTAATTCTAATTCCGAAGAATTTGATAGCTGAAGGGAAATATTTTACAATCTCAATAAACAGAAACCCGGTTTCTTGAAGAAACCGGGTTTCTTCTGGGGTTTAGTGCGATCGACAATATTGATAAAAGCATTTATCAAAGTTGTGGTTATTTCTCGCTAGTTTGGAGAGTCAAATTTAAACATGGTAAACCTAAATCTTTTTCAATTATTGACTGCGTTAATGTTCTAGCTTCGGCGCTACGAGTTAGTAATTGGGCAGTTCCATCGCCTTGAGAACCGACTCCTTTGCCACCCCAAATTAGGTTTTGAATGGGGGAATAGTTTAGTAAATGATGCAGTTTTGGCGCTTGTAATTCTGTGGGGGAGGCGGGGGCGATTAGGCGATCGAATATTTCCTGCGCTTCTCTCATTAATTCTCCAAGTCTTTCAGCATTTCCGGCAATTAATGCTTGCTTTGCTTGGGTGGTAATTTCTTGATTTAAAGAACCAAGGGCGCGACGCATTCCTTGGGTTAATTCACCTTTTTGGCTACAAAATTGAGCATTCAAATCTCGGAGAATTGTCACAGTGTCTTTTTGCCCTTGTAAATCGACAATTAAATAGTGAAAGCTGCCATTTAAGGGAATTGGTTCAATTTCTAATGCTTCGCCATCGAATGTAAGAAAGGTTGGGATTTGTCCAAAAGCACAAATTTGATCCATCCTGCCACAACGCGAAGGTGTCAGGGTTTCTCCGCGATAAGCTAAGTCCATTTCTTGTTGTTTGGAAAGACTTAAATTATAAATTTGGTTACAAGCTTGAGCGACTAAAACACAAATTGCGGCTGAGGAGGAAAGCCCTTTTTTTAAGGGTAAATCCATGCGATAACAATCTATTTCTAATCCCTTAATTGGATAATTATGCCAAATTTCGTGAAAAGTTCCAGCGACGTAACTCCAAAAATCACTTTTTTTGGCTTGTGCTAATAATTGTTCTGATTCTAATGGTAAAGAGAGGCTTTGTTGTTGGTTGTTGGGAAGGATGGAACGAACTATTAATTGATTTTCTTGTTGACGAACACGAGCATAAATGCCTTGGTTAGTACCAACTGCAATGCAGTAACCGGGGGTTTCGCGAAACTGAAGGTAAGCACCAGCCCAGTCTGAGTGTTCGCCAAATAAGCAAAGTCTACCAGGAACAAATAAGTTTAGCCAATCAGACATTTGCCCGGAGGTAAAGTATAAATGTAAACATAGATACCATTTATTGCCGCTAAATTTCTAGCTTTTGCCTTTTCAATTAGTTTATGAGTGGAGAGAATGATTTGTATTCTCTTGCTTTTTTGGGAGGGTTCATGAGACTAAACCATTCTACTTTATTGTCGGCTTTTCCCAATCTGTTTCTGAGTCTATTTCCTGATTATGTGATGGTGCATCGACTATTGCCACAAAGCAAGAGTGAAACTCAGATTGTTTGTGAATGGTTGTTTAGTCCAGAAAGCTTTAACCAAACTGGGTTTAATCCATCTGATGCGGTGCGGTTTTGGGATCGAGTCAATCAGCAAGACTGGCAGGTGTGCGAATTGATGCAAGCTGGAGTAAGTTCTCGCGCTTATACTCCTGGGCCTTATTCTAGTGCAGAAAGTTTGCTGGCACAATTCGATCGGGAATTTCTCCGACTAATGGGACACTAAGTATAACAGGGAGTCGTATTGCGTCATCAAAACATGATTTTATTTTTCTTGAGTTCCTTAATTTTCGGGCAATTCCTGCCTTTCCAGAACAGGGTGTTTACTAACTGTCAGCTATTTGGGCTGCGTATTTTTTCGGCATTGGTTTAAACTCCATACATATTCAGAGGAGTGAACAGAATGGATTTACGTAGAGATGCTTTGGAGATTCTTAAAGAAACCAGCCGGACTTTCTACATCCCAATAAGTCGTCTACCGCTAGAACTACAAGCAGCTGTGGCTTCTGCTTATCTATGTATGCGTGCCATTGATGAGATTGAAGATCATCCTGAATTGGAAAATTCCGTCAAGGCAAAATTGTTACGCAGTATTAGCCTGAGTTTACAGGGCGCAGCTGATGGGGTGATTCCTGATGATTTTTATCAGGAGTTCCACTCTCAGGATGTTTTGTTACCCGAAGTGTCCCTGCGGGTGAAAGAATGGGCTTTGCTGGCACCAGAAAGCATTGCGCCTCGTGTTTGGGATGCTACTGCGGCTATGGCCGATCGCATGGCTTACTGGGCGGAACGCAACTGGGAAATTCACACGGAGGCAGATCTTGATCGCTATACTTTTAGCGTGGCTGGTGCTGTGGGTCTGCTGCTTTCTGATTTGTGGGCTTGGTACGATGGGACTCAGACTAACCGGAGTTATGCGATCGGTTTTGGTCGGGGTTTACAAGCGGTTAACATTCTTCGCAATTACAAGGAAGATTTACTACGTGGAGTAAGTTATTTTCCCAATGGCTGGAGTGTTGACGATCTGCAAATCTATGCCCGTCGTAATCTCAAGCTGGCTGATGCCTACACTCGGTCTTTACCTCATGGCCCAGCTTTGGACTTTTGCCGCATTCCTCTGGCTTTAGCTTATGGCACTTTGGATGTGCTGGCTCATGGCGAAAGTAAACTGACTCGTAGCGCAGTTATGGCTCTCATTGAGCAGGTAACTAGCTCGAAAAAGTAGTTGCTAGGGAACAGGGACAAGGGAACAGGGACAAGGGGACAAGGGAACAGGGACAAGGGAACAGGGACAAGGGAACAGGGACAAGGGGACAGGGACAAGGGGACTCTTGAGAATTTTTTTACTTTCTGCCCCTGGAGTCCCTGGAGCCCCTGGAGTCCCTGGAGCCTACAGCAGCAAAAAGGCGGAAAAGGGGATAAACTAAAGCCATTTACCGCTTTATTGCGCTAAAACTCTAAATAGCATCATCGCTTGTGAGGAGAAAATTTTAGATGACTGCTAAGGTCAAATCTTTTGATTCGCCTGTGCCGGAGATGACTACTGGGAGAAAGCGCTACGTTCCCCGAAATTATCGGCGTATTCTTTGTGCTTTTCCTAAGTATGCTCCTTCATTTGGTACTTTTTATCATGCTTACCCACTTTCAGGTCGTCGGGTGAAGGCGATGATGCCTCCCCAAGGTCTTTTAATTGTGGCTGCTTATTTGCCTCAAGAGTGGGAAATTCGTTTTATTGATGAGAATGTTCGACCTATTAAAAAGTCTGATTTTCAATGGGCTGATGTGGTAATTGTTAGTGGAATGCACATTCAACGCCCAGAAATTAATTATATAAATGAACGGGCGCATCAAGCTGGTAAAATTACGGTTTTGGGTGGGCCTTCGGTTTCTGGTTGTCCAGAATATTACCCCGATTTTGATATTTTAAATCTGGGGGAATTGGGTGATGGGACCGAGCGCTTAATTGAGTATTTAGATCTACATAAAGAACGCCCAAAAAGTCAAATTCGCTTTGAGTCTAAGGAACGTTTACCTTTAAGAGAATTTCCGATTCCGGCTTATCATTTGATAGATTTAGATAATTATTTTATGGGGGATATCCAGTTTTCTAGCGGTTGTCCTTATCGTTGCGAATTCTGTGATATTCCTGAGCTTTATGGACGCGATCCTCGAATTAAATCACCGTCACAAGTTTTGGCAGAATTAGATGGGATGCTCAAGGTGGGAAGTCCGGGGGGAATTTATTTTGTTGATGATAATTTTGTGGGCGATCGCAAGGCGTTAATGCAGTTATTACCTGCTTTAATTGACTGGCAAAAACGCAATGGTTATCCGGTACAATTTGCTTGTGAAGCTACTTTGAATTTAGCCCAAAGTCCGAAGATTTTAGAAATGATGCGGCAGGCTTATTTTACTACGGTTTTTTGTGGAATTGAAACGCCCGATACCAAAGCTTTGCACTCAATTTCTAAGGTACAAAATTTGAGTATGCCGATTTTAGATGCGGTAAAGACTTTGAATAGTTATGGCTTGGAAGTAGTATCGGGAATTATTTTGGGATTGGATACGGATACTCCTGATACGGGCGATCGCATTTTAGAATTTATCCGACTTTCTAATATTCCGGTTTTGACAATTAATCTACTTTACGCTTTGCCCAAAACTCCTTTGTGGCGCAGGTTAGAAGCGGAAGGTAGATTGGTTTTTGATGAGAAACGAGAATCGAATGTAGAATTTTTAATGCCTTACGAACAAGTGGTGGAAATGTGGCGGCGCTGCATTACTAAGGCTTACGAACCTGAGTTTTTATATCAAAGGTTTGCTTACAATATGGAGCATACTTATCCTCATCGAATTAAAGTGCCAAATAGCCCGCAGCGTGCTTCCTCGGCAAATATTAAAAGAGGTTTATTTGCTTTGGGAAATATCCTAGTGCGCGTTGGGATATTTGGTAATTACCGACAGACTTTTTGGAAGTTTGCCAAGCCAGCTTTCCAAGCGAAAAAAATTGAAAGTGTCATTCATGTGGGGTTAATTGCCCATCATTTAATTACCTTTGCTCAAGAGTGTGGTAAAGGTAAAGAGTCGGCTTCTTTCTATTCTCAGAAAATTCGCAAAGCGGAAATGTCAGTAATCAAAATTGGTTCTCGATAATTAGCGGGAAATCTTCCCAAGGATGAAGGAGAAATGAGAAAAATTACCTCTGGTATTAGAGCAGACATTCGCTGGGTAATTCTTACCGGAATCCAATTTTTATTTAGCAAAGTTAAGCGGTTTATTCGCTGGCTAATTTTCGGGGCGATGCTGTTTTTCTTAATAGGAGTGCTGCGGAACAATTGGCAACAAGTAGCAGCAATTCGGATCGATAAAACAGGTTGGTTGTTTTTAATAAGTTCCCTAATAGTAACGATTTTAGCTCAGACTTGGGCGGGTTGGGTTTGGAGTTGGATGTTGCGGGAGTTTAAACAACCAAGAAATAGTTTATGGATGATTAATGTTTATTTAAAGACGAATATTGCTAAGTATTTACCGGGGAATGTTTGGCATTATTATGGGAGGGTGAAAAAACTCAGAGATTCGGGTGTTCCTACTTCTACTGCTACTTTGAGTGTGTTGATTGAACCAATTTTACAAGCAGCGGCGGCGGTTTTAATGATTATTATTGGGCGGCAAATCAGTGGCTCAATTTTAGATAAAACAAGTATTTGGAGTTGGCAAGTTTTTGGCGCGATCGCAGTTTTAATGCTCTTACATCCTTGGGTTCTCAATCCAATTTTACAATTTTTGGGTAAGTTTGAAAAGCCACCTAAAGGAGTAAATAATTTTGCTCCTTTGAGTTGGAAGATTGATAATTATCCGGTTAAACCTTTGGTAGGATCTCTGTTATTTTTGAGTTTACGGGGTTTAGGTTTTTGTTTGATTTTATCGGCTTTTACTACATACAATTTAAACCAATTACCCATGTTATTGAGTGCTTTTAGCATTGCTTGGGTAACAGCTTTAGTTGTTCCAGGAGCACCGGGAGGTATTGGGGTGTTTGAAGCAACGGCGATCGCACTTTTAGCTCAACCTTTTTCCACTGCTGTTGTTTTGAGTGCAGCAGCACTTTACCGTTTAATCAGTATTATTGCTGAAACTTTAGCTGTTGGCATAATTTGGTTAGATGAAAAGCGTGGGAAATACAAAAAAGCAAATACTTAGTATTTTAGCGAAAGGCTCTAATTTAGGACTAAAGCTGCGTGTCACACTTGAATCGAGTAGTAGGGTGCGTCAGACCCTAGATATTATCGACAAAATAAGCGTTTGAGGTTCTGACGCACCCTACTAATTGTGCCAGTTGCGTAAGTCCTGTAATTGTCTAGTGGCAGAAATCTAAATGACACTAAATTCTATCCAACCACTGTTTTGGATCGCGTTTTGTGTGGAAACAAGCAAGCACAAAAACTGTATCTTGGTCAAAAATGTAGAGAATTAGGTAGGGGAATCGACGGATTAATGCTCTTCTTACCTGTTTATGGATGACTTGGTAAGCAAGGGGGTTTCGTCCAATCCCAGACAAACAAGCATCGACTGCACGGACAAACTCAGAACCCAAACCTGGATTTTTAGATTCATACCACTCAAAAGCATCCTGAATATCGTATTCGGCTTCGGGTTGGATAATCAGATGATAGTTCATCGGGCGAAGCCTAACCGTTTTTTCACATCTTCCCAACTAGAACCACTTACGGGGTTCTTTTGGTAACTTTCTAACCGTCGATCTAATTCTTGTTGTTGTGCTTCAGTCAAGGGAAGTTCCTCTTGCTGCTCAAAGATACTGTCCCATAAATCTTCAGCTAGTTGGATACGTTCTGCAACACTAAGTTGAGAAATGTCAACTTTCAAGAGGGGATGGGAACTCATTAGTTAGTCCAGAGTTATAGTTTAAATTTTACCTCATTTTACAATATTGCAGTTTGAGTTGACGATCTCTATGCTTGTGGTGGCAATTTTAATCGCCGTTATTACCAAATATTAACTAAATTTTCAGATCAATTCCTGACAATTTTGCTCCAAATCCATAAAATACAGATTATTACTAGTCTTTCATCTATTCTAAAGAATCTATAAAAATTCTTGATTCTAGCAAGGAATAGGTTAACCTGAAAAACGAAGCAAGTAACTAATTAATCATTCCTTTACCTATTGGTAAAGAATGTTAAAGCTTGCTGCCTGCTACTTAGTAGTTAGTTGAGGTGTGAGTTAAGTAGCCGTTTTGACTGAATTGCACTCAGTTAGCTTTCTATTCCTTAAGACAGATGAACTGAGAAAATTAATAGTTAGATATAGTTAAAGTTCTGTAAATTAAACTGAAGCGGCAGCAGTTTAATCGCAGCACAAGTTAAGTAAGATTAACTATAAATCTAGATATTTATTTAGATTTGTGGTAAGGTCTGTTAGTTGAATTGGCAAAAATCTGTAGAATTCAAAGTGATTAAAAATCATGAACCAAGTGTGGTCTAAAGCAAAACGTTACTTGCAATGGGTAATGTTAGGAGGAGTGCTGTTTTTCTTCGCCAAAGCATTCAGCCGTCACTGGCAAGAAGTAACAGAGAAATTAACAGAGATAGATGGTTCAGGGATGATATTTTTGGGACTAGGTGTTACTTTGAGTTTATTAGCTTTTGCCTGGTCTGGAATAGTTTGGCATTGGACGTTAGGGGAGTTTAAGCAAAAACTGAAACCTTTTTGGTTAGTCAAGCTTTACTTAAAAACACATATTGCCAAATATTTACCGGGGCACGTTTGGCACTATTGCGGGAGAATTTGGGGCGTTAAGCAAGTGGGAGTACCCGGAGAAATTGCCACTCTCAGTGTAATTATTGAACCTTTCTTGATGATAGCGGCGGCTTTGACGACTGCGATCGTCAGTTGTCAGTTAGCTGGAGAAGGGACGAGAGACTTTAATAATTTCAATAATTGGGGTTGCCAAATTATCTCATTGATGGGAGTAATGTTGATTGTACATCCCAAGTTTTTAAATCCCGCTTTGGGAATTTTGGGGAAAATTAAAGGTAAGAAAAAAGACTGCCCTGGGATAGATTTAAAACATTATCGTATAGAAAGATATCCTGTCAAATTGTTAATTGCTGAATTAGTTTTTGTTGCTTTGAGATGTAGCGGTTTTATCTTCACTTTCATGGCTTTAAACCCAGTTGCACCACATCAATTACCAATTTTGGTGAGTGGTTTTAGTTTAGCTTGGTTAGCAGCTTTGGTGTTACCGGGAGCACCCGGAGGCGTGGGGGTATTTGAAGCGGCGGCGATGATGATTTTAAGTAAATCATTTTCACCGGGAGTGGTTTTGAGTGTGGTGGCTGTGTTCCGTTTAGTCACTATTTTAGCAGAAGCTATTGGTGCAGGTTTAGCTTATTTAGATGAACGCCGCACCAAAAAAGCTTATCAATTAGCATTAGTTGAAGAACGATTTGTAGACAGGGAATTTATTACCCTGAAATAAGAAAAAATTGGTCAAATGACAAATGACAAATGACAAATGACAAATGACCAATAACAAATGACTAAATCCCCAAAACGCTGGTAATGGCGCGTCCTACGTTGTTCGGCTGCATTGCGTCAACTGCTGCTGTGGGTTCATAGCCGCAATGTACCATGCAATCTGCACATTTGGGATTTCCGCTTTTGTTACCGTATTTACTCCAGTCTGTGTTTTCTAGGAGTTCTTGGAAGGTGGCGTAATGTCCTTCGTTTAACAGGTAACAGGGTTTTTGCCAACCTAAAACGCTGTAACTGGGACTTCCCCAAGGGGTGCATTCGTAATCTTTTTCCCCGGTGAGAAAGTCTAAAAATAGGGGGTTATGGTTGAAGTTCCATTTCTTTTTCCCGGCTTTGTAGGGTGCTAATATTTCCCGGAATAAGGCTTTTGTTTGTTCCCTTTTTAAGAAGTGTTCTTGATCTGGTGCCCATTCGTAACTGTAACCGGGGGAAATCATCATTCCGTCGATGTTTAGGGTTTCGAGAAAGTCGAAAAACTGCTGCATTTCTTGAGGGTTTGCACCTTCAAAAACTGTGCTATTTGTGGTGACTCGGAAACCTTTGGCTTTGGCGGCGCGAATGGCTTTTACTGCGGTGTCAAATACGCCTTTGCGATCGACACATTTATCATGTAATTCCTGTAACCCATCTAAGTGAACGCTGAAAGTTAGGTAAGGTGAAGGTTCAAATTTATCTAAACTTTTTTCTAGTAAAATACCGTTTGTACAAAGGTAAACAAATTTTTTCCTTTCTACTAAACCTTTAACTATTTGGTCAATTTGTGGGTGTAAAAGTGGTTCTCCGCCAGGGATAGAAACTACTGGTGCGCCGCATTCTTCCGCTGCTTTAAAGCATTGTTCGGGGGTGAGGTTTTGCTTGAGAATGTCGGTTGGGTGTTGAATTTTTCCGCATCCAGTACAAGCTAAGTTGCAGCGAAAAAGGGGTTCTAGCATTAAAACTAAGGGATATTGTTTGCGTCCTTTCAAACGCTGACTGACGATATATTTGCCGACTTCAAACGCTTGCAGTAAGTTAATTGCCATTGAGTGTTTATCTCCTCGTCACCGTGCGGAATTATACTTGAAATCTAACGCAAAATTTTTACTAAACCAGTCTACGGCATTTTTTAAGGCTGTGGGAATTGGTGTTTGGGGTAAACCTAATTCTCGCACAGCTTTAGAGGCATCATAATACATTTTTTGTTCGGACATTCGCACGCTATCTAAGGAAAGGAAAGGGGGTTTACCTAATGGTGCTAACACATATTCATCAATCCAAGCTACTGTCAAAGGTATGAAGGAGGGAAGGGTGCTTTGTGGTGCTGGTATTCCGGTAATTTCTGAGAGTTGATCTAGGAATTGTTTGAGGGTGAGGTTTTGGTTTCCCAGAATATAGCGATCGCCCTTCTTCCCCTTTTCTAATGCTAGCAAATGTCCTTGGGCGACATCTCGCACATCTATAAAGTTTAACCCAGTATCTACGTAAAAAGGCATTTGGCGACGGAGGAATTTTAAAATTATATCACCTGTGGGAGTGGGTTTGATATCCCAAGGACCGATCGGACTACTAGGGTTAACAATTACCACATCTTGTCCTAATTTTACTGCATTTTGTGCTTCTTGTTCTGCCCAAAACTTCGATTTTTTATATTCGCCAATTAGCTTGTCTACTGGACTTTGGTAGGTTTCGTCAGCTATTGAGCCTTCTTTTACGCCTATTGCGGCTACAGAACTAGTATAAACGGTACGCTCTATTTTGGCTTTTCGGGCGGCGGCTAAAATGTTCTTGGTTCCTAACACATTTTGCTGATAAAGTGGGTCTTTATCTGATTGCCAAAGGGAGTAAAGGGCGGCAACATGAAATAATGCCTCACAACCAATCATTTTATCAGCTAGCTCTGGGTCGTTGAGGTCGCCTTTGACGATTTCAATATCTAAGTTTTGCAGGTTATCTAATTTGCTAGTCGGACGAACTAAGGCTTTTACTTTGTACCCTTCTTGTAAAAGTAACCTGACCAAATTTGCGCCGATAAAACCTGTTCCGCCTGTGACAAAAGCTGTTTTAGTCATTGGTTATTTGTCATTTGTCATTGGTTATTTGTGATTGGTTCTTTTAATTTTAACTTAGAACGAAAATCATCTAATAAAGTGTAGACTACGGGAACGACTATGAGGCTGAGTATAGTTGATGATACTAAACCACCTGCGATCGCAATTGCCATTGGTACTCGTAATTCTGCACCTGCACCTCTACTTAAAGCTAATGGCACCATCCCCAAAATTGTCGATGCTGTTGTCATCATAATAGGTCGGAGACGTACTGGCCCTGCGGTTAAAATTGCTTCATTTCTCTCCATTTTGGAATTTCGTAATTGGTTGATGTAATCTACCAAGAGAATCGCATTTTTGTTGCTAATTCCTAAGAGAAACACAAATCCAATTAAAGATATCATTCCGAAGTCGCTTTTAGTTAAGAATAGTGCCAGTAAAGCACCCACCAATGCTAAAGGCAAAGATAAGCCAACTACAAAAGGATCGGCCCAATTTTTAAACAGCAACAACAATATTACAAAAATACAAAGCGCCGACAAAATTAAGGTTGTCCCAAAACTGGTAAATATTTCATGGCTACGTGCAGAATCTCCGCCTAAACGTAAAGTAACACCTGGAGGAATTATTGGGTTAGCAATAGCTACGATTTGATCGGTAGCTTTGCCAATGGTAATTCCTTGGCCTAAATTGGCGCTAATATTAACTACTCGTTGTCGATCGTTGCGTTCTATTTGGAAAATAGCACCTTGTTCGTCTGTAGCCCCAATTAAAGATACATCTTCTAATCCGGGGATTTTGGTAATTTCGGCTTTAATTTCTCGTGCTGCTTTACTGCTAAGTGCTAAATCTTTACCAATTAAACCAATTTGTAGGGGTTTTTGTCCGCCAGTATCGACAAATTGAATATCTTCGATGCTAGTTGAAACGCCTGGTAATTCTGGTAATTCCTGACGAATTTTATCTTGAAATTCGGCGGTAGTAATTCGGCGTTCTGGCTTTAATTTAACGTAAAGATTGCCGTGATTTGGTTGTTGGGGACGAGTACCAACAGTAGTGTATACTGTTGTCACTTCGGGCGCTTTTAATACTGCTGCTTCCAGTTGTTTAGCTACATCTAAAGATTCTTGTAAAGGATCGCTTTGTTGTCCGGGAACTTGTAGCCAAGAGGGAAGTAAGGAAGAAACTGATAACGGCGCGGTGTAACTAATATTGAATTCGCCGCGATCGAGTTTTGGGATAAAACCTTTAGGAATAAATGGAATTAATGCCACACCTCCAATTAAACTTAAAGTGGCTATTCCCACAACAATGCGTCGATGAGTTAAAGACCATTTCAATATTTGACGATAACCTTCAGCGAACTTTAACCAAATTCTTTGTTCCCGGCGAGTACCTTTATTTGCTGGACATTTAATCCAATAGATTGCTAACACAGGTGATAATGTTCGGGCGACTAGCCAGGAAGCGATCATAGCAGCGGAGACGGTAATACCGAAAGGCTGAAAAAATTGACCGATCACACCTCTCATCAAAGCGATCGGCAAAAACACGGCTACAGCTGTTAAAGTTGTTGCGGTTACAGTTAAACCTATTTCTCTGGTAGCGTTTAAAGCAGCGTTGCGGGGAGTTTCGCCGTTTTCAACGTGACGAGTAATATTTTCCACATCGACGATCGCATCATCGATAATACTCCCAATTACTAAGGCTAAAGCTAACAGGGTAATTGTTTCTAAATTAAAGCCAAAAAATGCCATCACGATGAAAGTTCCCAACAACGAAATTGGGATCGCTAAGGCGGAAATAAAAGTAGCTCGCCAATTCAACAAAAAGGGGTAGATTACAATTACCGATAAAATTATTGCTTCAATTAACGCATCGATAGTTGCTTGAGTGGCAGCTTTGATGTAATCTGCTTGCGTGGCGGCTAAATTGATGAGAACATCGGGTAATTGCGATCGCAATTTGTCTACTTGCTTTTCTACATTCGCCGTTACTTCTAAGGCGTTAGCGTCACCTTTTTTCACTACTTGAAAAGCTAGTGCATCATTTCCATTAAACCTAACTGCGGAAGTGCGTTTGTTTGCGTTCCCCGTCGTTCCGCCTAACAAGTTAACCCGCTCAACTCCTGGTAATTTAGAAATACTTGGAACAATTTGCTTTTGGGCTATTTGTGTCAACTGGGTGAGATTTTTTGTTGAACTATCAATGGCGTAGCTAACAACAGCAGATTCATTTAAATTTATCGGAATTACATTCAGCTTTGTTCCAGCCGGAAGAGTTAATTTCTGGAGTGCAGTTTTTACTTGCTGTTCCGCATCGTCCAATTTTGTCCCGACATTGAAAGATAAATTAACTAATGATTGTTGGGGATAGGAAGAAGAGTTAGTGCTTTTCCGCCGGGGAATATTTTCCACAGACTGTTCAATAGGAATGGTAAGTTTGGCTTCCACTTCCGTCGCTTGGGGGAGAGATGAGGAAGCACTCACGACTACTACCGGAAAAGTGATGTTCGGGAAAAGGGCGTATTTTAGGGAACTAAAAGCCAACAGTCCTGCTACCACAACGGCGATCCAAAAGCCGATGGTAAGGCGGGGGTGAGCGATCGCCACCCTGGAAATGTTAAACTTATCTCTCTTGGAGACTTTGGGAGTTGGCTTTTGCATAAAAAAACTTAGCCCAAACTAAATTAGCTTACTCGCAATCCTTTTCTTCTCATGCTAACTGCGTGACAGTTGATAATCTGTAATAATCTGCCATGTAATGTAACAAGTCTGTCTAAGGACGTAGGCTAGTGCCAGAAGGCAGAAGGGAACAAGGCTGAGACAACCCTTTTCCATCTGTGTTTAACTGTATAGTTATGTTTGCCATGCTGCACTAGTAGAGATGATAACGGAGTGTGAGGAATGAAAATCGGTTCTGAGGCGCATAAACAGCTATTTTGCCAATCCTTCATGGATAGCCATTTAAAGTATGAACCAGAAAAGTTACCTTGGCCCAAATTGAATGAGGAGGACTTGCAGCGTTTGCGGGGTATTCCGTTCTGGGAAGAAGCGCTATCTACGGAACGGAATGCGGGGACAATGGTGAAAGCTTTTGCAGATACGATCGAAGATGAGACAATTCGAGAAGCGATCGCTTTACAAGGAATGGAAGAAGCCCGCCATGCCAAACTAATTGAATACATGGTAAACCATTATCAAATTGAAACTCCTGAGCGTCCAGCCAAAGCTGTACCGGAAAATATTGAAACGGAATTTATCAAATTTGGTTATGGTGAATGCTTTGATTCCTACTTCGCTTTTGGCTTATTTGGTATTGCCAGAAATTCCGGCTTTTTCCCCGATGAATTCTTCGCCATTTTCGATCCGGTAATTCACGAAGAAGCGCGTCACATTGTCTTTTTTGTCAATTGGATTGCTTACAAACAAATCCAAGAAGGTAGAGGTGCAAAAATACTGCGCGGTGCCAATTCTTTATGGCAATATAGCAACGCATTAAAGCGCAGATTGGGCAGTTTTAAAGGTACTAAAAAAGGCAGTGGCAAAGGTTTTACTGCTAGTGGTGCTAAGTCGGTAACAGGTAGTTTGACTTTAGAAAAGTTTCTCGCTACTTGCATTCAAGAATATGACAAACGCATGAGTGTTTTTGAACCGGAATTATTACGCCCTGAGTTTCTTTTATCTGCTACTAAAACTGCTTACGGAACTCTCAAACTTCTACCATCTTAGGGACTGGGGACTGGGAAAGATTTTAATTAGTAGGGTGCGAAGCGTGATAACGTAACGCACCATCCCACTGATATCATGCCCGGTCGATCGACCATAATATGCTTAATCCATAATCATAATGTAGAGACGTTATATATAACGTCTCTACATTATGATTATGGATAATCAAACAGACATAATATAACACAAAACTTCTAATGACCAACGAACAATTAATCATTTTAGTTCCCAAAGGTGCAGAATACAATTCTGTGTGTCGAGGTGTAAAATCCCCAGATCCCCGACTTCTTGAAGAAGTCGGGGATCTAGAATCCAAGGTTTTTTCAATTCCTGTGGGTGTGAAAGCTTTAAGGCAATATTTGGAAAATGATTTTTCGGCTTTTCCATCTAAAGTTTTAATCATGGGTTTGTGTGGTAGTCTTTCACCTAAATATCAAGTGGGTGATGTGGTTTTGTATGAAAGTTGTGTTTATGGGGGAGAGGTGTTAGAGTGCGATCGACCTTTCACCACCCAACTTTACCACCACCTGAAAACCAAAGTTACTTTAGTTAAAAGTTTAACCAGTGATTCAGTTGTTTACTCAACTTCCGAAAAACGCCAATTAGCCGAAACTTATTCAGCAGAAGTCGTTGATATGGAAGGTTTTGCTGCTTTAAAAATTTTGAGTCAAAGAGGAATTTCTGTGGCAATGTTAAGAGTAGTGAGTGATGATTCACAACACAATATTCCTAATCTTAACTCAGCAATTGATAATCAAGGAAATTTACAACCTCTGCCTTTAGCTTGGGAAATGATTACCCAACCAATCGCTGCATTTAATTTAATTAAAGGTTCCCTAAAAGCGTTAAAATTATTACAGGAAGTAGCAAGTGAATTATATCGTTTACCCAATTGATTGAGTCCAATTAAATTGGTGTAAATAAATAAAGTGATAATAGTTATCTTTGGATGGGGCGGGCAGGATGCCCACCCCACAAGAAAGCTATAAATCTTGTGGGGTGGGCATCCTGCCCGCCTTAGTTTTCACGAAATTATCAGAAGCCGATCGAATTTGGGTCGATGGGCTATTAGCTACACTACCCAGATCCCCGACTTCTTAAAGAAGTCGGGGATCTAAATTCGGTAAACTCTCCCTTTCCAAGCGCCACCTTTTCCGCGCCAATGTCGCCAAGCAGAGTCGATCGTCATTAAGTTGTAAAGTAAGGCAATTATTGGTAAACAAAAAGCGAAAATGGGGGAACAATGGTATAATTTGATGGTGGGGAAATAAGCTATTGCCATCAGCAACCAAGTGATTAAGCCTGGGAGTGCGATCGCCAAATTACCCGTTAACAACCCACCAATTAAAGCTAATGGCGGAACCAAATAAACTAAAGTCATCCCCAGCACAGTTCCCAATAATAAAAACGGCGAATAATTCAATTGAGTATATGCCGTTCTCGCTACCATATCCCAAATACTTTCTAAACTTGGATAAGGGCGTAAACTGCGAGTTGATTGAGTTAAACCTAACCAAATTTTACCCGGATTTTTCACCGCAGCCGCTAAAGCACAATCATCAATTAACGCTTGTTTCACTCTTTCAATTCCGCCAATTTTAGTTAAAGTTTCCCGCTTAATTAAAATACAACCTCCCGCAGCAGCAGCAATAGATTTTTTCGGATTATTCACCAAAGGAAACGGGTAAAGTTTTTGAAAGAAAAACACGAAAGCCGGAATTAACAGCTTTTCCCAAAAACTCTCGCAGCGCAGCAAAACCATTAAAGAAACTAAATCTAAATTCTCTTGTTTTGCTTTAGTGACTAATTCGTAAAGATTTGTTGAATGATGTTGAATATCTGCATCAGTTAAGAGAAAATAATCAGGTAATGGGTTGAGAGTTTCGGCGTAACGAATACCTTGTTCCATTGCCCAAAGTTTGCCACTCCAACCAGCAGGTAAAGGGGTGCCAGAAAGAATATGTAATTGTTCGGTTTTATTTAATTCTTGAGCAAGTTCTTGGGCAAGAATAGCCGTATTATCTGTGCTATTATCATCAATTAAGATGATGGTGAAAGAACCGGGATAGGATTGTTGAAAAAGCGATCGCAAACTAAAAGCAATCACCTCCGCCTCATTCCGTGCCGGGATGACAGCACAAATTGTCGGATAATCTTTTAATAGCGGTGAATCTGGAGAGAGAACAGGTAACAGTTGATTGCAACGCCAAAACTGACCCCGAAAAGCAAGTAAGAATATCCAAATTACTAAAGAGAGAAAAGATAGGAGTGAGGGAAGATTTGCGATCGGCATAAGTTAAAATAACTAACATCAAAAAGCAGGATACAACATTTCCCAAGTACGTAGGGCTTGCTGAAAAAGTCTGTTGGTGAGGGTAGGGACACGGCATCATAAATATTTGCAATTCTTACCGTTATCTCTTTCATGCCTTGCTGAAAAAGTCTGTTGGTGAGGGTAGGGACACGGCATCATAAATATTTGCAATTCTTACCGTTATCTCTTTCATGCCGTGTCCCTACAATTTCCTGGAAAAAGGCCAGGATGAAAGCGCCAAAAGGTCAGAAAAACTTACACTTGTTTTGAGCAAAAAAGGCGCTTTCACCCTTGCCTATCTTACTTTTTACCTTTATTCAGTAAACCCTACATACTTCCTACTGCGGACATTCCCAACCCAAAACCATTTGACCATTTTCCAACTTATAAACCCCTTGCGCCTCAATAATTCGCCCATTAACTTCTGACCTATCAGAAGAGTTATTTTCCGGGATAGAACGCACTTCCCCAGTAGGCAAAGGCGACATCAAACCATCCCCCGGACGATGTTGAAACCCACCATTCCCAGTAATATAAAATGTTCCGGTTTCCTTTCTCCTAGCAACACAACCTTTAGGAACTAATCGCGAAACATCAACCGCATTTTCTGGTAAATTCACCAACCCCGAATTAGGGTCAACATCAGGAGTATTAATTTGCACCGAACCACTAAATTGAGGGCCGAGTTTAGAAGTAGCAGTAATATCACTTTCAGGAGTAGTATCAGGACGAAACTTAGTACCAAAAATCCCTTGAGCATTAATAATAACTCGACCACCGAAACTATCTTCAGCATTGGCGCTAATGTCGCTGTTTTCTAAAGCGGCTAAAACATCAGTGTTGATAATAATATTGCCACCTGTAGCTTTACCTTTAGCATTGGTAGAAATTTCGCTGCCACGACGCATAATTAAAGAAGAAGTTTGCAAATTAATATTACCTTGAGAACCTGCTGTACTTGTGGCTCTCACAAGTCCGCCGTTGTCAACTAAAATAGAATTTGCTGTCACCTCTATGTTGCCAGCTGACCCAGTGCCAAAACTGTTAGCACTAAGACTTGCCCCATCTCGAACAATTAATCGCCCAGTATTTATTATCAAGTTTCCCCCATCACCAGCGCCTTCAGTGCTAGCGAACAAGCCGGAAAACAGACCATCTGTACTTTTTCCTGTTAATTCGACTATTTCAGCTGTAATCTTTAAATCACCTGCCTTTCCTGTACCAGCAGTAGCAACAGCTATCCGTGCCCCATCTCGGACAATGAAACTTCTGGCATTAATATTCAAAATTCCGCCATTGCCAGCATCTGAAGTGCTAGATTCTATCAACCCCTCGCTTTGAACAGTCAATTGCTTAGTTTTAATACTTATGTTTCCAGCATTACCAGTTCCTAGAGTACCAGCTGATATTTGTGCATTATCGCTAACAATTAATTGCCCTGTTTCAACTATCAAGTCTCCTCCATTGCCAGTTCCAGAAGTACCAGTCGATAGAAAGCTGTTATTAATTTCCACTGACTCGCTAGCACGTACTGTCAGAGTTCCCCCTTGTCCTTGACCAAAAGAGGAATTTCCTATGTAAGACTGATTAGCAAGCTGCAATCTTCCAGTTTTGATAGTAATTTCTCCACCATTGCCAGTCGCTGGTTCGGTAGTATTAGCCAATATACGGCTATTATTGTTCAACTCCACTGCTTCGGATACTCGTAGCAAAATATTGCCAGCGTTTCCGTCTCCAAAGGTGAAAGTATTAATATTACTACCTGTGAGAGTTAGCCGTTTAGTCTCTACAGTAATGCTACCACCATTGCCTTTCGCGCCAAACACACTAGCTGTTAGGCTACTTCCAAATGATAGTTCAGGGTCGGCTGATTTTCCTATTAGTTCTACTGCTTCTGTTGCCCGGATGTAAATATTGCCTGAATCTCCTACACCACCTGAATCTCCTACACCAAAAGTACCAGTAGATAATAGACCATCATCGCGGAGACTTAAGAGTTTGGTATTGATAGTAATATCTCCGCCTTTCCCTGCTCCACTCATTCTTGTAGAAATAATGCTAGGCAAATTTTGGCTATCGGTTCCCACGACCTCTACCAGTGCGTTAGCTTGTATCCGAACATTGCCTGCATCTCCTTTACCATAAGTATTGGCAGAAATACTTCCACCATCCCGGAGGCTTAATACCTGAGTATTAATATTAATATCACCCCCAGAACCCATACCATTTACTGACAGACTTGTATCAATGCTACTAGAAAATCTAAAACTTTCATTGTCTTCAAATTTTCTAATTCTCCCGGCTCCAACTACTTCTACCTGTTCACTGGCTTTTATTTGGATACTCCCGCCTTTCCCTTGACCATTCACTCTTGCTGATACTTGACCGCCATCTCTAACACTTAACCGTTGAGTTTCAATATTAATATCCCCTCCAAAACCTTCCCCATCTCTCGTTATTCTTGTATCAATGCTGCTAGACCGTCTAATACTACTGTCTTCAAACTCTCTAATTTTCCCAACACCAACTACTTCTACTAGTTCACTAGCTTTTATTTGGATACTCCCGCCTTTCCCTTTACTTAAAAGACTTGCTGAGATTTCACCACCATCTCGAACGCTTAATCTTTGAGTCTCAATAGTTAAATTCCCGCCATTAGCAACATCATCAGATAAAACACTTGAACTGAGGCGACTGGTGAACCCAACAGGTGAATTAGAGGTAGCTGGCCCTTCTCCCACAACTTCTACAAAGTCTCTTGCCCGAATGTAGATATTACCTGAGTTTCCCACACCAAAATTATCAGTAGATACTTGTCCTCCTTCCCGCAAACTTAGCGTTGGCGTATTGATATTGATATCCCCGCCTTTCCCTACAACACCACCCAACACTATTGTATTAATCGTACTGGAACTTCCAAAACTTGTAGTTCCTACTACTTCTACACTTTTGCCAGCTTTTATTTGAATATTGCCAGCGTCTCCTTTACCAGAAATACCAGCAGATATTTCTCCACCATCGCGGAGGCTTAAAACCTCAGTATTGATACTAATATCTCCACTCTGTCCTTGCCCTCCCTTAAACATTGTTGTAGAAATTGTACTAGGAAGACCTTCACTCATGGCTCCAACTATTTCTACTACTTCGTTAGCTTTTACTTGAATATTTCCCCCTTTCCCTTGACCAAACAGATTCGCTGAAACGTGACCGCCATCTCTAACACTTAATCTTTGAGTCTCAATAGTTAAATTCCCACCATTACCAGCAGCACCAGATGAAACATCTGAATTGAGGCTACTAAATATAATCGGACCTTCCCCCACAACTTCTACTAAATCTCTTGCTTTCACTAATAAATTACCTGCATTTCCCTGACCAAAAGTTCCTGTAGAAACATTACCTCCATCGCGAATGCTCAATGTACCCGTTTCAATTGTTAGATTACCACCTAACCCTCTGATGCCTTCCCCTCCACCAACTCCCGCTGATAACTCTGTTGCAAGTCCATTGGGCATCGTTCCCAGAACTTCCACAGAGTCTCTAGCTTGTACCAGTAAATTTCCGCCGTTTCCAGTTCCTCTAGTTTCTGTTGAAACAAATGCACCATCTTTAATAATTAATCGTCCCGTATCAATATCTAAATTCCCGGCTTTACCACCAGCAATACTAAATGTTTGCAAACTAGTGCGAAACTGACTATCGGCAGAAATTCCACTTACTTCTACTGAATCTTTTGCCTTAACAATCAAATTCCCAGCATCACCCGAACTAAACGTACCACTAACTAAAAACGAACCACCAAAAAGACTTAACTGTTCTGCTTCAACAGTGACACTTTTCCCATTTTCATTCCCTATTGTATTTGCACCAATACTCGATATTTCATTAAGAGTTATCTTTCCCCCACGAACTCGAATTTCTCCTGCACCTTCTCCCGATGCTGCTACCGCAGATGACTGCGACATTTGAATTTCACCAAAGTTGGAAATATTTTCGTATCCCAAAACAAATCCGGTTTCTGTGGGATTTAAACTAACTACACCGGAATTAACACTTCCGATTTCAATTCGTCCTTGCCTAACTGTAACTAATCCACCATTAAATGTTAAATTTCCCCCGACTAAACCTATAGTTTTTCCTGGTTGTACTTGCAATCCTTGGAGATTATTGAGAACTTCTTCTTCAAATGCAATCCCTCTAGTAACTCGTTGTTCGAGTGTTTCTCCTTCTACTGGCAAAGGGCGATTTAATCCGGTTCCATTAACTGTAATATTGCCTGGATTTGAACCCATTTGCAAGCCAATGGGTACGTTAATACTTAACAAAGGTGCAGCTTGGGGATTTGTCGCACTAAATTCTGTGCCATCAGCAAATTTAAAACTATTAGCAGTAGTCGCTAAAAATGAACCGCCAATATTTAATCTGGCATTCGGCCCAAAGATGATTCCGTTGGGATTAAGTAAAAATAAATTAGCTGTTCCATTAGCCCGAATTAAGCCGTCAATGTTAGAAATTGACCTGCCTGTGACTCTACTAAATATATTTCGGATATCGAATGCGTTGTTGAAAAATGCTTCGCTACCTGTGGGAATAGAAAATTCTTGAAAACTATGGAATAGATTATTCCCGGCTCTGGTTCCGCCTTCAATTACATTAATATTACCATTTGGTGTAACTTTGGTGTTAACTGTATTATCTGGGATAATTTGTGCTGTCGCTGGGTAGGCGGCTAATAATGTTAAGAGAGTGCTGGTTTGGGCGATGTAGAATAACGAAGGTGAGGGTTTCATTTGGGTTGGTAGATATTTTTCTCAAATATACAATGTTGTTGAGGGCGATTCAAATCGCGGCTACACATACAAAGTCCGCCTGCACGAACTAAAAAAATCCCTTTAGACATCTTCAAAAAAGTAGAGACGTTTCATGCAACGTCTCTACAATGGTTTTCTGTTCCCTGTTCCCTGTTCCCATAACAAAAGCGCCCCGACAAATTGAGGAGGCGCTTAATATATTTCAAGTAGGAGAAATGTTTACTTAACGATATGCTTTGCGATTGAAGTAATTCCAAATCCAAATGGCAATTATAGCGCCTAAAACTGCGAGAAAAACTCCAGGGAGACTCAGAGATGTAGCCGTAAGTTGCAAAGTTCCTGTTTGCAATAAAGTAGCTAAAGTTCCGCCAACGAAAGCACCAACAATACCCAAAAGTAGCGTACCTAAAATCCCGCCGCCTTGATATCCGGGATAAATAGCTTTAGCGATCGCACCCGCCAACAAACCTAAAACAACCCAAGCTAAAATATTCATAATCACCGCTCCTTTTTAACTTTTTTATTTCATGTTTTTAGACTAACAAATGCTCATCTATTAGCCATCAACCCAAGGAAATAAGCAAGTAGAGAGAACTTGCAAATTTGGGGCAATAAAATATAAAAAATCTCGCTCTAATCGGGAATACTGTTGCCATTTGTGGGCTAGTTCTGTTATAAAACGCAACAAATAAAGGATAATCCTTTATGCTGCATCCCCGCAGTTGCGATCTAGGGTGAACGGTAAATTATGCAAACTCAAGACAAAACCACAGTGTCCCGCAATAGTCTAGAAGCAGCGATTAAAGCTTCTCAGGACTACCTACTTTCTATTCAATATCCCGACGGTTACTGGTGGGCGGAATTACAATCTAACGTAACGATTACCTCAGAAGCGGTGTTGCTGCATAAAATCTGGGGAACAGACAGCAGTAGACCTTTACATAAAGTAGAAACTTACTTGCGAAAAGAACAGCGCAAACATGGAGGCTGGGAACTATTTTATGGCGACGGGGGCGAACTAAGCACCACAATTGAAGCTTACATGGCGTTGAAATTACTAGGAGTCTCGGAAACTGACCCCGCCATGAGCAAAGCGCGAGAATTCATTTTAGCCAAAGGTGGTATTAGTAAAGCCCGGATTTTTACCAAACTTCACCTAGCATTAATTGGCTGCTACGATTGGCGAGGTCTTCCTTCCATCCCACCTTGGGTAATGTTTTTACCAGAGTTTTTCCCCGTCAATATTTATGAAATGTCGAGTTGGGCGAGAAGTAGCACAGTACCTTTGTTAATTGTATTCGATCGCAAACCCATTTTCATCACCAATCCCGCCATAAATTTAGACGAACTCTACGCCGAAGGTGTAAATAATGTAAAATTTGAATTACCCAAAAACAACGATTGGAGTGACATCTTTCTTCACCTCGATAACGCCTTCAAATTCGCCGAAAAACTCAACTTAGTTCCTTTCCGGGAAGAAGGAATTAAAGCCGCCGAAAAATGGGTATTAGAACGCCAAGAAGCTACCGGAGATTGGGGCGGAATCATTCCCGCCATGTTAAATTCCCTCTTAGCATTACGAACTTTAGATTACGATGTCGCTGACCCAATTATCGAACGAGGATTGCAAGCATTAGATAACTTTTCCCTTGAAAATGAAGACACTTACCGAGTCCAAGCTTGCATCTCTCCCGTTTGGGATACCGCATTAGTCATGCGAAGTTTAGTAGACTCAGGAATCGCACCAAATCACCCCGCCTTAGTTCGCGCTGGAGAATGGTTAATCGAAAAACAAATCCTTGATTATGGCGATTGGGCTGTTAAAAATAAAAAGGGAAAACCCGGTGCTTGGGCATTTGAATTTGTCAATAATTTCTATCCTGATGTAGATGATTCCGCAGTGATAGTCATGGCATTAAATCAGGTCAAACTACCCAACGAAAAATTAAAACAAGCAGCAATAAATCGCGCCGTAGATTGGATTGCATCCATGCAATGTCAAGATGGGGGATGGGCAGCTTTTGACCTTAATAATAATGCCGATTGGTTAAATGCCATTCCCTACGGCGACTTAAAAGCGATGATTGACCCCAACACCGCAGATGTCACCGCCAGAGTTTTAGAAATGTTAGGAAATTGCCAAATTTCCCTCGACGATTACAACATGAATCGCGCCTTAGAATATCTCAAAAAAGAACAAGAAACCGAAGGTTGTTGGTATGGTCGTTGGGGAGTAAATTACATTTATGGAACCAGCGGCGTATTAGCAGCATTATCTTTAGTTGCGCCCAAATTCCATCGCAGTAATATCGAAAAAGGTGCAGCTTGGTTAGTCAGTTGTCAAAATGCCGATGGAGGATGGGGCGAAACTTGCTTCAGCTACAATGACCCCAGCTTAAAAGGAAAAGGAGATAGTACCGCATCTCAAACAGCTTGGGCTTTAATCGGATTAATCGCAGCAGGCGAGGCGACGGGAAAATTTGCAAAAGAAGCAATGGATAGGGGAGTAAACTATCTATTGGCGACTCAGAAATCCGATGGCACTTGGGACGAGGATTATTTCACTGGTACTGGCTTTCCTTGCCACTTCTATATTAAGTACCACCTCTATCAACAACACTTTCCACTCACAGCCTTGGGTCGATATCATGCGTTAAGCCTTTAAAACATTAACAACAGAGGGGCTTCAGGAGTTAGCGATTTTAGGGTTATGAATCGTTTCCTTAGCTTCTCTGCTGTTTTTGGGCTTAAACATACTTAATTGTGATTACTATGCTGTTTCTAACCAATCAAAAATTTGGTCTAACTGTGGTAATGTCACCAGTCCATACTGCCAAAGAATCATGTGTAAGAAACCAGGAGTTCCTTCATTGTGCCGTAAAGCAAACTCAATGGAGGAAGAAGGAATTGCCAACTCGTCTGTTAAGAATTTGATCATTTTTGCTTGCATGATAGCTCACCTCGCCTTGGGTGGCTAATTTACTCCCACAACCCAAGATATAAATAATATGCTTTAGAGAAAGTCGGGTTAGCGTGATTGAACTCAAATTTTGTCGTGATATTGATCACATTATCTTGATGATCAAAGATACTCCTAGTCAAATAAATCTAATGGTAGATGACCGTAAGTACCACTGACATCTTCTCGCGCCGAAGACTGGCATGAAACAAGCACTCCACGATAATTTCCGGTGTAAGAATCTAAGTAAAAACTCTGTTTGTTGGTGTTAAATTTGATGTACACAGAACCAGTGATTTGAGTAGTTTTATCAGTATCTAAAGAAACATTGTAACCCAATCCACTTAAGTAGTTTTGTAAAGCCATAAAACCTTGTTCTGTCGTCTCGGCGCAAATACCAAAGTTCACGTAATCCGCTAAATCAGCAATTAGCTTCAATGCTTGACGCAGCAAGGCTTTTTCCGTTTCTGATTCTACGACCTTGATATCTGTACAACTATATTCTTTAAGTATTTTTTCCGATTGTTCTACGGTTAAGTTGGTTGGGTTCTGTTCATTCATAGATTTTGCCAGCCAGGGAAGGAAAAACTTTTTAGGTACGTTGTTGCGCTTCAGCGCTAAAGATGGCGAGTCGAGCGCAACAACGTACATTTTTTGGGTTAGGGTAGCCAAAAGTTTGGTAGGAGAGTTTTACTTAAATCTCGCGCCCACTGATTCACAGTTCTTGCTACTTGAATGTGTGGTTCGTCGGGTTCAACTGGGAGAATTTCGGCTTTACTTCCTAATTTAAACTGTTCAATTACTAAATTTGCAGCTTCTAAACCAGTAACGTAAGCTTTTTCCTGTGACCATGAACCGTGACGGTTGACAATCCAATCACCACTCATAAATACATTAGCGAAACTTGTCTTTGCTGGCAACATATATTGATAGCTACCGGGGAAGAAATGGGTAACTGCTTTGGGTAAACGAATCACGCTGCTATCAATTACTTTTGCTTCCCGAAATGCTGGAACACAAGTGGCTAAATATCGCTGCACAATGGGGACAATCTCTTCGTTGCTTAAGGGTAAAAACTGGTTGGCGTGGTAAAAATCTGCTTCGATAACTGTTCCGGGTTCGTCGCGGTATTCGTCATGAATAGCATTTAAATCGAAAAATGTCCAACCTGTAGTATTGTCAAATCCAAAGCAAGCATTGGAAGGTAGGGGAATGTCAATTTTTCTGTCAAACCAGAGGCGGGTTGCTAAGACATCAACTGCTGATAAGTTGTTAAGATTGCGGAATTCTTGGCGATTTTGTAAAGTCGGACTTCCGCTGAGAATTTTCTGCATTCCGCTAATTCCAACGGCAAAAATTACCGCATCTGCATCAAAGACTTCTTCGCCACAAACAACTGCTGTCGCCCTATTGTTACTATCAACTATTAAATCGCTAACTCGCCTTTGAGTTAAGACTTTTCCGCCAACTTTTTCGATTTGTTCTACCCAAGGACGAAAGATTTTTTCTCCCACTGTTCCCCGACACCAAACAACATCAAAGTTGGGTTGATGCGCCAAGATGAAATAATACAACATTCCTAAAGCAGCGGCGGCGGAACATTGTTCGCCAGGGGCGAATAATCCGACTAATAACATTGGTTCAAAGGAGTCTTTGTACAGTCTGGCGGAAACTCCAAATTGTTTGAAAAGTTCTCTGGCGGTTACTGTGTCGTAGCGTCGCCAAGCTGCATCTGAATTGTCAAAGTCTACTAAGGTATAAAGTAAAGGTAAGGCGGAAAGTCTGTCGATTAAAGGTAAGCGTTTAAATTTAGTGTAAATGAATGTTCCTAAAGGTGTGGGAAGTAATGGTTCTTGCTGAAAAATGGGGGATTCTACTTCTAATCCAGCGGGGGAATATTGGGAAGAACGAGTCCAATCTGTAAAGGGATTTAGTTCTAGTTCGTTAATTAGGGAAAAGATGTTTTTATAAGGATACCAAAAGCCGTGAATTCCTGCTTCTACGGAACGCCCGCCAGGAGTTTTCCAACCTGCAACTAAACCGCCAGGATAAGTGCCAGCTTCTAATAATGTGACATCATATCCTTGTTTTGCTAGATGATAAGTTGCTCCTAATCCTGCCCAACCTGCACCAATAACTACTACTTTTTTATTGTGGGTTTCTGTTGTCATTATTTAACCTTAGTTTGCGATCGCAAATCTCCATTTCTCGTTTCTAATATAAGGTGGGAAAATCCCACCCTACTCTGCTTAGCCTTTCAATGTATCAAATCCGGCTCTAATTGTTTCAATTCTGTTCCGATTCACGCCTAAATCCGATTGTCCTAATCTGGAAGCAGAACGCACATGAATTACTTTTGCGGCTTCGTCTAAGTAGAATTCTACATCATCTACATATCCCATAATCTTGCTTTTAAATTCAGCATAGATGTAGTTAGGAGATTCGGAGATAATTGTAGTTCTTTCTTGGGATTCAATCACCTTTTTTAAACTCGCCATTGCTTCTGCCGCAGAGGTATTATAGGTTAATGGCTCAATTTTGTGCAGGGTATCTGCACTTTGGCTACTAACACAATTAGGCGAACTGGGACAAGGTGCTAATTTACCATCTTGCACACCAAGGTTAGTAGGTCTTTTCCCTGCAAACATTGTCATTCCTCCGGGAGAAACTATATTGATTCCAAGCAAAAGAATAGTCGCAATTAGCAGAGATAACAAGCTAATAATTAAACGGTTTAGAGGCGATCGTTTTTCTACTTGGCTTTCCACCATAAACTACAATAACCTGGATGCAACTATTAGATTATCCCACATCCCCCGCCAAAAAACCATAGAAAAATCCCAATGAACTCCATAAATCATTAACTTCATAATCGTCCGTTGTGACGACTTCAGTCGTTCTTTTTTCTCAATAATCGCACTAAAGTCCTTACAACAGACCTGTTCTTTGTGACGACTTCAGTCGTTTTTTTCAGCTAAGTAGGTAAATGTAAATAAACTGAAAACTGGGCGGGCAGGATGCCCACCCCACAGTAGGGGCAATTCATGAATTGCCCCTACTGTGGGGTGGGCTCTCCTAGCCCGCCCCATCTTTAAATAACTATTTTCACTTTATTTATTCGCACCTACTTAATCGCACTAAAGTGATCACAAAGAACCTTGATTACAACTTATTTACAGCTACTTCTCCACGACGATAAATTTCCTTAGCAAAATCAGTCCACATTCCTTGTCCCCAATAGCGAAAACAACTAGTTTGCAACAACAAATTATACATTAAAGCTTCTCGATAATCAGCTTCTTGAGTTACTTCTTCTGGCAAGGAATCAACTTTTTGATGAAACAAAACACTCAATTGATTCATCGGAGACAAAACATTTTCGTACCCTTTCACCCAACTTATATGATTCGTCCAAGAAGCGCCATCAACATGAAAATTATGATTGGTTTCTTTCAACTCCTGAATCGCCTTAGCTACTGCTTCAGGAGTACAATTTTCTGGCGCAACTTTCTGCCAAATCAAATGTTGATTAATTGGTTGACAAGTGGTATAACTATCAGGATGGCAACCTGCTTCTTCAATTAATTCTAAATATTCTGTGCCATTCATCGCCACAATTCCCGATTTTCCCCCGCCATTATCTTTGATTTCATAACAAGCGCGGAAGAAAGCACTGGGAAATTCATTCATCATCACTCCGCCATTTTCCCCATCACCAATTTGACTAACTATTGGCGGAATTTCTACACCGCCTAACATCTGTCGAGAAAGGGTTTTTGCCTCGTAATAAGGCTGCATTTGTCCGACTAATTTAGTATCCGAACCTTGGGTTTTAATTAAAGCGGTAATACTGATTTCTTCTCCTTGGGAATTTCGGGCAATTAAACGATGGGGTAAATGGCGATTTTGTAAAGGTTTACCATCAAGAGTTTCGACGGAATGTTCTTGTACTAATAACCAACGATAGCCGCATTCTTTTAAAGCTTTGACGAATTCAAACAAGGTATCGGGATGATTTGGTAAGTGCATTTCTGGTGGAGAAAAACCTTTAACTCTGGCTAAAGCTTCCCAACCGAAAATTGCGGCAAAATGATGTTGCCAAGCTTGAATGTGTAATTTAATATCTGGAATGGGAGTGGAAGGAACAACTGAATGACTCCACATTGTTCCTAACCATTCTACGTAAGGTTGATAGTTAGGATCAATGGTAATTCGTTTAAGATTTTCTAATATATCTCCTCCCCATATTTGTCGCAAGCCCCATAAAAGGTTGCCAGAATAATCTAACATGATGCGAGGATTGCAGCCATTAGCTACTAATTCGGGGATGAAATCTGCCATGCGTTTGTAACAATTGGCAAAGGGTGTAGCGTTGTGATTATCCCCTTCGTTGGGATGTTCAAACATATATTGTAAATTGCTAATTAATTCGCCATTTTGTCCGGCTGGAATTGTGGGCTGGTGTAGGTGTAGGGCTATAGCAAATACAGCTTGGATTTGGGATAAATTAAGATTCGTTTTCGGCAAGAATACTGGTTGATTTTGTTGCGTTACTGCGAAAAGTTCGCTTTCGCAACCGCAAATGTTAGGAATTCCGTTAAGGTTTTCTGGTAAGTTTTGCATGAGTTAATATGTTAGTAGGAGAGGTTGATTTTTGGGAACCGCTACAGGCGCAGAGGGCGCAGAGGAAGGAGGAAGAGAGGGTTTTTTTAGTCAGGTTCTTCTGTGAGAATGAGGGAGGGATTTTCTAATATTGGTAATTTTACTGTAAATGTTGCTCCCATGTTTTGACCAGGACTTTCTGCTTGAATAGTTCCGCCGTGCATTTCAACTAATTTTCGCACAATTGATAAGCCAACTCCTAATCCCCCATGTCTTCTGGTAATTGAGGCATCTGCTTGCCGGAAATGTTCAAAAACATAAGGGAGAAAGTCTGGAGAAATGCCAATTCCTGTGTCAGTAATTTGAATTTGGGCGTAGGTTTTGGGTGATGATGTTTGACTGTGTTCTCTCAACAGGGAAAATCTAATTTCTACTCTACCTTTTTCTGGGGTAAATTTGATTGCATTGGACAGTAAATTCCATAATACTTGTTGTAAGCGATTGGGATCTCCTTTAATCAGAATAGGTTCATTATGGGCTAATGGCGAATCTAAGATTGTTAAGTTTAATTCAATAGATTTAGCTTCTGCTGATAATTTTACATTTTCGATCGCAGCTTCAATTGTTGCTAGTAAGTTGACTTTGGTAATATTCAAGCTCAGTTTACCACGCAGAATGCGAGAAACATCAAGTAAATCATCAATTAGTTGGGTTTGTAATCTGGTGTTGCGTTCAATAGTTTCTAAGGCTTTATCAATAGTGTCTTGATTAAACTGGCGTGTTCTGAGTAGTCTTACCCAACCTAAAATGGGGTTGAGGGGGGTTCGCAATTCGTGAGATAATACGGCAAGAAATTCATCTTTAATTCTATTGGCTGTTTCCGCTACGTTACGGGCTACTTTTTCGGCTTCTAAAAGTTGTTCCCGTTGTTGTTCGGCTATTTTGCGATCGGTAATATCATAAAAAGCTGCTACCCCAGCAATAATTTCTTCATTACTATCTTTAATCGGCGCAGAATTGACATAGATAATTGCCCTGCTTCCATTGTCTTTTTCAAGAGTAATCTCTTCTCCGATAATGACTTCGCCTTTAATTATAGAACGTGCTAAAGGCATTTCCCTAGCTGGGTAGCGATTCCCATCAGCATAAAACAATTTCCACTCACTATATTCTTCTACATTTTCAGAGTACAATAAAGAATGTCCAAACATTTGTACAGTGATTTGATTACCAAAAAGTATTTTTCCCGAAGGTGCTTCGGCGAGAATTACGCCTGCGGGAAGTTGCTGTAAAATTACTTCTAAAAGTTCCTTTTGGCTTTGTTGTTGAATTAGTAATCTTTCCCTCTCTGCTTCTATTCGTTTACGTTCAGTTAAATTTAAAACAAAACACACACATTCATCTTCGGTTGTCTCTAATTTAGCTACACCTAATAAAATGGGAATGCGACTACCATCTTTACGAATGTATTCCTTTTCAAAGGGTTTACAAGTTCCGGTAGCTTTGACTTGCTCGATCGCTTCTTCATCCAAAATCTGATATTCTGGAGGAGTCATCTGTGCCCACCTCATTTTACCCGATCGCAAATCTTCTAACGAGTAACCTACTAATTCTAAAAAAGCTTGGTTAGCATCTATAATTTCACCTTGAAAATTAGCAAATAATACTCCTATTAAATTAGAATCTATTAACCGTCTTAATCTAGATTCACTTTGTCGCAAAGCTGCTTCTGTTTGCTTTAATTTAGTAATATTCCGAGTGACAGCTAAAACTGATGCGATCGTACCATCAGGCGCAAATTCTGGAACTAACCGCGATTGATAATAAATAACTCCTTGTGATGTTAAAAGAGCAAACTCAATTACCTGTTCTTCCCCAGTCTCAAATACTTCTTGAATACAACTTTCCCACAGGTGACATTTGGCTTCAGGAAACCCCATTTCTAAGTGAGTTTTACCAATATATTCTTCTGGAGATACTCCGGTTACTTGTTCAACTGCGGAATTAATATAAAGATGACGCAATTGGCGATCGAACCTAGCAACAATATCCGGCGAGTTTTCTACTAACGCTTTGAATTCCTCTTCTCGCTGATAAAGTTGTTCATGGGATGCTTCTAACTGGGTATTAACTATCAGCAAATCTTGATTTAATTTAATTAATTTATCTGATAATTGCGCCTGTCTTTGATACTCCACCGCCCGCACTTGTTCTATAGCTAAAGCTACTTGCGTGGTTGCTCTTTCTGTACTAGCAGCACCAATTAATAAACTAGTCGCACACTGAATTAAAAGCGTTAATTTGTGGACGTGCATAACTTCCGAAGAAACTGGAAATTCTGCCAAAGAAATAGCATTAGGATTGAAAATTAAATAATTTAATAATGTGACTAAAACACAAAAAGTAGTAGTCAACATTCCCCCTGTGACTCCAAAACGACTAGCTGCCCAAATAATTGGTACAAAACTCAATAGGGAAAACTGCTGAAAAGCAAAGCCTCCTTGATGAGCTAAAGAAACAGTAAAAGTCGCAATAAATATACATAACAAAAGGATAATTATAATTTCTAATCCTCGATAAAACTGAGAAGGAAAAGGCCAAATTTCCGCCAGATTATTGGGATTATTATCAGCACTTTTTGAGGTTAATTTAGGGAAACAATTTTGAACTTGAGGTGTGAAAACTAACAAAATTGTCGGAGCAATTGCCATAGTTCCCAAAGCATTACCTAACCACCAATTAGGGATACTAGTACTCAGCTTGGATATAGGCATTTTGTCTATAGCTATCAAAGTTAAATTACCAACTACAGCAGAGGTAGCACAAGCTGCTAATGGGGCACTCAAAATGAAAGTAGCAGCATCACTAAGTCGGCGGAATGATAATTCACCTTTGGCAAATTTTATGTAGAGTAACCATGCTACTAACGGTTCTAAAATATCAGTTAACCCAATTAACCGAGTCCAACTTTCAAAACCCCAAAATGGTGCCATTAAAACTGAAGTTATCCCTGTAATAATTATACCGATCGGACCAAACCAAAGAGTTAACGCGATCGCTATTCCCGAAGGCGGAAACCACAAAGATACGGCTGGTTGAATCCGATAGATTACCGCCATGCCATGAGCTAACATGAGAGCTAATAAACTTAGCACTATTACTAGCCACCATTTTCTCCAAAGATTGAATCTTAAGCTTGACAATAAAAGCATAGATGTTAAATTAATTCCGTATCACTACTGTATTATTTAGGTAGGTTTCTATTATTTTAAATCCTGAAATCTATTTCCAAAAACTTTTAGCTTAACAGAGTTATCAGTAACTTTAGTTAAACTTATTAACCTTAACATAGCAAAACTAACATCGGAAATCATCTTAAGAGGTATTTTGCTAAAACTTACCTCTATTGTTCCTCAGCATTTCAAGGTAGCAATAATTACCCTTATTAATTTTATAACTCCAGAGATATTCTAGCTTTCATCAGATCGATCGCTTTTCCCCTTCCCTCTTTACTATTGAATTTGCCATAGTTATGATGATAGGTACAAAATAAAATAGTTAGGTTACAGAATTAGCGATCGATCCCCACAGGAGAATTGAACATGGTAACAATATCAGAAAATCGGCAAGCTCAACCCATTAAAAATCTACCTGATGGCCCGAAAGTTTCCCGATTTATTCAAACAATCCGTGCCATTTTCCAACCATTTAAATACCTAGAAAAATACGCCCAAGAATACGGAGATTTTTATACATCAAAATTTGCCGGATTTCCCACCCAAGTAGTTATTAGTAATCCCCAAGCAATTCAAGAAATCTTTACCGCCGACTCCAAAACCTTTAATTCTGCTAAAGGGAACGAAGTTGTCCGCCCTTTACTAGGCGATTATTCTCTCACCTTGCATGATGGCAATTATCATCAACAGCAAAGAAAACTGTTGCTTCCCTCATTTCATGGCGAAAGAATGAAAGCCTATGGTAACACTATTTGCGAACTTACCGAACAAGTAATTAACCAATGGCAAGTTGGGCAACTTTTTTCAGCGCGGGAAGCAATGCAACAAATTTCCTTAAGGGTAATTTTACGCAGCATCTTTGGTTTAGATGAAGGAGAACGTTACTACCAACTCCGCGAACTAATGGGGACACTTATAGAAACAATTGGCTCACCTTTAAGGTCTACTTTTATTCTGTTACCATTATTGCAAAAAGACTTAGGTGCATGGAGTCCTTGGGGTCAATTTATCCGCCAAAAACAGCAAATTAACGAATTACTTAATGCGGAAATTCGAGAAAGAAAAGCAGCTAACGACTTCTCAGGCGAAGACATTCTCACATTAATGATGTTGGCAAAAGACGAAGCCGGACAACCAATGACAGAAGCCGAATTAAGAGATGAATTAATGACGCTTTTGTTTGCCGGACATGAAACCACAGCCACAGCCTTAGCTTGGGCATTATACTGGATTCATCATCTCCCAGAAGTCAAAGAAAAATTACTCAATGAGTTAAATTCCCTTGGCGAAAATCCCGACTTAATGGCAATTACAAAACTACCTTACCTCAACGCTGTTTGTTGCGAAACCCTGCGAATTTACCCAGTAGTTTTATTTAGTTTTCCTCGGATTGTCCAAGCACCAATCAAGATTATGGACTATGAGTTTCAGCCGGGAACTATACTCGCACCCTGCATTTATTTAGTACATCATCGAGAAGACTTATACCCGCAATCCAAACAATTTAAACCAGAACGTTTTTTGGAAAGGCAATTTTCCCCTTATGAATTTTTCCCCTTTGGTGGTGGAAATCGTCGCTGTATAGGAATGGCATTTGCCATGTTTGAAATGAAATTAGTTTTAGCAACAATATTACGCCGCACAGAACTAAAACTTGCCGAAAATCGTCCCGTATTACCTGCACGTCGCGGCATCACAATGGCACCAGCCGGAGGTGTGAAAATGGTAGTAACTAAAGTGTGAAATAAATGTTTGTTGTGAGGACTTTAGTCCTTTTAGTCATTGGTCATTAGTTGGGCCTTAAATGCTTAATGAACAATGGCTGATGACAATTTTTTTGTTGGGGGTTTGTTGATTTTTCACGACTTTACTTTTTCCCAAGTTCCACAAGGAATAAAATGACTAAATAAAGCTACATAAGTATCAGCAACATGATGATAAGCAATCCCACCATAACCCCCATAACGAATGTGATACTCAGATAACAAATTCTGTTCGTATAAATCATATAATGTGTTAATAAATCATTGAGGTGATTGCGAGTTGGACGATTTGGTAATTGTTTGAGGTCATTATAAGGACTGCGAAGATGCACTGAATGACTCTTTAACAAGTTATCCAAACGCTCAATGTACTCCTGATTTAATCGGCTAATTACTAGCAAAAAAAGTTTGGCTCTCCCGTACTTGTGGTGATAAGTAAACCTGATTGTTTTGTGAAGTACTTGATTTACAAGGAATCCCAGTCCCTAGTCCCCAGTCCCCAGTCCCCAAAACTAGGATTTTCCACCACAAGTACGGGAGAGCCAAAAGCGCCTACAACGCAAAAGTTTTAGCAAATGCTTGTAGACGTTTTCATAAGTTAAAACCCAGTTAGTTAAAGGGAATACTGAGTTAATTAATCACAGAATTTAGGATGCGAGGGCAACTTCTACCTTTTGTTGTAATTCCCCATTTTGAAAAAGCTCAATCATCACATCTGAGCCACCAACGAATTCACCATTGATGTAAACTTGGGGAATAGTAGGCCAGTTAGAATACTCTTTAATTCCTTGACGGATTTCAGGATCGGCTAACACATCTACAGTTTGGTATGGTACTCCCAATGTGTTGAGAATTTGTACCACATTGTTGGAGAAACCGCACTGGGGCATGAGTTTGTTGCCCTTCATGAATACTAAAACCTTATTGTCTTTGACTAACTTATCAATCCGGTCTTTGAGTTCTGGTGTCATAGTTGTTTAGTAAGTTCGCGCAGAGTCGAGCTAATTGCGATCGCCTTAATTAGAATGTTACAACTTGCTTTGGGTTGCGCCCAAGTGGATGTAAATTCTACCGTAACTTTGTTAGTTTAACGATAACATCCAGCTTGGTCAAGCAAACCAAGCTACAGTTTAAGATTTTGGGGTAGAGGTTTTTAGTGCTAAGGCGTGGATAGCCTCAGTAGACATTGCCTGTTGTAAGGCACCATAAACCATTTGATGCTGTTGAACTAGCCCTTTACCTGCGAACATCGAAGAAACGACACTAACTTGATAGTGATCTCCACCACCAGTCAAGTCTTGCACTTCCACTTTGGCATCAGGCATTTGTGCCACAATCATCTCTTTAACCTGTTCTGGGCTAATCATGCAATTCCTCTCACGTAACAAAGATTTGAGCGTTTGTTTTTAGTGTAGATTAAATTATTGGGTTGATGAAGTAGGTTGGCGATCGCTATTACTTCTCGGATAAGGAGAATCCACAAAGCCCAGTTCAAATAGTTGCTGATAAGCCTTTTTACCTAAATCTCTTGTGGGATTTTGCGAGCGAATAATTTGTACCAGCAAGGGTACAGCTAATTCTGGCTTATTTTGCGCCCGATGTACCAATGCTAATTGATAGGTAGCCTCATCCCGCTTTTGGGCAGTCTCTACCGCGTTTTTGCGTTGGCTATCCGCAATGCTATTGTCAATTCCCGAAAAACTAGCCGCCAATTCTTGATAAAAATTAGATAACTGGTTAAAAACCTGACGTGCTTCTTGAAGTTTCTTCACTGCTAAATCATAATTTTGGGCAGAAACAGCACTACTAGCTTCAGCCATTAGTGTTTGCCCACCTGACAAGCTTAAAACAGTGTTCTCTTGACTTACAGTTAGTGCTTCATAAGCCTTTTTTCCTAACTCTCGCGTCGGATTTTGGGAACGAATAACTTGTACCAGCAAAGGCACAGCTAATTCTGGCTTATTTTGCGCCTGATGTACCAAAGCTAATTGATAGCTAGCTTCATCCCGCTTTTGGGCAGTGTCTACCGCATTTTTTCTCAGTTTATCCGAAATGCGGTTGTCAATTCCCGAAAAACTAGCCGCCAGTTCTTGATAAAAGTTAGACAACTGGTTAAACACTTGCCGAGCTTCTTGGAGTTTCTTCACTGCTAAGTCATAATTTTGAGCAGAAGCTGCACTACTAGCCTCAGCCATTAGTCGTTCTCCTCCCGGCAAGCTCAGTAAACTGTTATCTTGACTGAGAGGACGTAATTGGTTAGTGTCTGTCTCTTCCAAAGGCAGGGCTGGGGAAGGAGATGTGGGAGTAGCAGGTTGTTCTGTTTGGGCACTTACTGATAAAGGCAAACTAAAAGCTGCGATAAGTGCTAGAGAAGTCAAACCGCTAAGGCGAGAGAAGCGAACATTTGCAGGAAACACCATGAATTCAGCTTTTTTTCTTTGCAGAAATCTAGGATGAATATTAACTTCGGAGTATATTAACATTACCTGGTCGAATCAGGTTGGGATTTGAGTGTAACAACCTGAACAATTTTTGGTTTGGCGACGATCAAAAATACTTATCTTTAACTCAGGCTTTGATTGAGCGGGCATTGATAAAGCTTACTGAGGGAAGCTTGCAATTCCTCTGTTAAACGCTGGGCGCTGCGTTTGGCATTATTGCCTCGATAGTCAGCTACTTTGAGGGGAGAACCGATGTTAATGGCAACGTTGCAGCCACGATGGGGGATTTCTTGACTATACTTGATGGCGATCGGAATAACTCTAATTCCTAAATTACATTTACTGGCTTCTGCTTGCAATGCGATCCGAGCAAAACCAGGTTTGAGTGGTTGAATGCAGTTTTCCCGGAAAATATTGCCTTCGGGAAACATCACCAAAACTTTTTCCTCTTGCAGTAACTCAATGCCGTGACGGATGCTACTAATTCCGGGATGATCTGTATCTACGGGGAAACCTCCCATGCGACGGATGAACCAGCCTTGAATTCCTAACATTTCATTGGCAGAAACCATAAAATGCAGATCTCGACCTGTAATATCTCGTCCGGCTGCATATCCTAACGTAAATGGGTCCCAGCGAGAACGATGGGTAGGAGCAAATATTAAAGGCCCTTCTTTAGGGATATTTTCCCTACCCGTTACAGAAATTTTCCCAAAATAAACCGGAAGTACAATATACCTTCCTATAGGGTAAGCCAGAGAAGCTACCCAAGGAGAAACTTTAGAAGTAAGATTTGTCGGTGTGATGGTTGTCAATGAACGTGAGGGCGAATCAACTTGAGTCATCATACAAAAGATGGCTAGTAAATATATTTAATCATCCTAATTTCCACCGTAAAGTTTTCTGGCTGAATTGTCTCGGATGCAGGGACAGTTAAAATGCTGTCATTACTTTGCAAATCTCACTCTTTTAGACGATTTGCTGAGTTTTTGCATCTGTTATTTGTTTCTGGCTATGGTCTTTTTTGCTTAAACCAGGATTGTAACTGTTGACGACAGGGAGATTCTAAAATTCCGGCAAGTACGGATATGCGATGATTAGAGCAGGCGCTATCGGGAATGTTGGCTACTGTACGCACTGCGCCTGTTTTGGGATCGTCTGCGCCATAAACTAACATTCCTAATCTAGCTTGGACGATCGCACCTGCACACATCGGACATGGTTCCAAAGTAACGTAGAGGGTGCATTGGTTTAAATGCCAATCTTGCAAGGCTTTTCCGGCTGTTCTCAAGGCAAGAATTTCGGCGTGGGCGGTGGGGTCTTTGTCCCGTTCCTTGCGGTTCTCTGCCTCTGCTAATAAGTTACCATCGCCGTCAATAATTACTGCTCCTACGGGGACTTCTCCCGCTTCTCCCGCAGTTTGGGCGAGTTCAATGGCGCGACTCATCCATTTTTGGTGTGTTTCGTAGGTTGAGGGGGTCATTATTTAAATCCCTCAGACTGAAGTCTGGGGCTATACATACTAAGTCCGCCTGCGCGGACTAATTTTTTGGTTTTATGTGGCTGGTTGAGTTAATAATGGGTCTAGTTTGGCTTCGGTATCTAATTTGTAAATGTCGTCACATCCGCCAATGTGTTGATTATTAATAAATATTTGGGGAACTGTTCTGCGTCCGTTGGCGCGTTCTGCCATTTTGTTTCTCGCTTCTTCATCCCCATCTATTTTATATTCGGTATAATTTACGCCTTTCCACCACAGTAACATTTTGGCACGAATACAAAAAGGGCAAGTTTGCCAGGTGTAAATTTCTACGTTGGCTTTGATCCGTTCTGGGTGTCGTCCTAAAATTGGGTTGAGGAAGTCTAACATTTTGGTTTTCCTGAAATTAGAGGGCGTGTCTATTTTTTACCACAGATATCCACAGATGCACACAGATAAACACAGATGTGGATTTATATTTATGGTGTGAGATAAAGATTGATTTAATGAATTAGTTAGAAATGGGAGAAAAAGCTTTTTACAAGTCTTATTTTCTTCTGCCTTTTTATACTAGACATTCGCGGTTTTTTCCACTGTCAGACCTATTTCTTGCCCATAAGATAGTTCTAGCGTATGACCATCTGGATCTCGCAAGAAAGCCCAATATCCAACAGGATAACCAGAATCTTTGGGTTCTTCAACTAATATGCCTTCCTGACGAGCTTTGTCACAAAGGATATCCATTGCTTCCCGACTTTTACAACCTACTCCAAGATGGGCAAATGGAGAGAGAATTGGCTGCACTGATTGAGTTTGAATTAGTACAATTACAAATGGTCGAGTATTGTCACTTAGCCAAGCGACTGCTACCCCTGCGTTTGCATCAATGCGACGGTGAACTACCTGCATTTGAGCATAAGTTGAGTAAAATTCAATACTTTTTTCGATATTTGAGACAGGAAGTGCAATATGTGTAAGTCCAATATCAACCATGTTGGGTTCCTTGAGAGAGTTTGCCTTTATTTAGATTAGATCATCTTTAGGAAGTGGTAAAAATATGGTACTCATTGCCCAGACAAAGTAATTCTCTAAACTGTAGAACTGTGGAGTAGAATTTTTAGACTAGTCAATATGGGTAAAAAGAACCATAAAAAGGCAATTCGCAGTTTAAGGCAACCTATTGCTGAACATTTAGAAAAGATTAGAATAGAATCGGAAAAGGATTTTCCCGATCGAGGTTTAATAAGACATTGGGAAAATGAGATTCGAGCTTTTGAGAAAGGAATTCAGCAAGCTCAAAAACGTTTAGGTAAATAGTTATGCAATTAAGCGATCGCCCCCTTCCCATTAAAAGTCCTACTCTCAACACTTTAATTACAGAGTTGGGTGAAGAATGTACTAAAGTTCAAGCTTTGATTTATCAACTTCAGTTAACTAATCTCAGTGGAAAACAGCAAGCTGAAATTTTGGCGGAGTTGTTGGCTTGTGCTGTACATTTAAATGTTCATTGTGGGGAAGATTTCCAAAATTTGATTGCTGAAGAGATGGAAAGTTTGCCGGATGATGATGAGGAGTGAAGGTTTGGCGATCGCACTCCATTATCGCAGATTTATAACCTGCTATAATTAGCACTATTTCGCGGGTAATCCTGCCAGTTTTAGCGTTACTAATGTCATCTAACAGTTTAACACTTGCTTATGTGGCAGGATTGCTCTTTATTATGTAGTTTGCTGTCCGTAATTAGTATGATTATTATCCGTTTAATCAGCAAACTTGTTAATACAATTTTGTGTAAGGTGTTGATTACTTCATTATGTTGATTTGGAGGAACTTAACTTTTTTTGACCTAGCAAAGCAACACTAAAAATCATGGCTGTCAGCAAACCAAAAATCGAAGATGATTCAGGAACAGATTTACTTGTGGGAACCACTGCTTCTAAACGGATATTATCAAAGTAAACATCACCAAAAACTCCCCAAGAATAAGAGTAGTCTTCCAAAGTTAACTGAATGCTTTTATTTGTCGTAAATGTAATGGAGATTGGTTCCCATTTTCCTGTGTCGGGTAAATCAAAAAAATTCGATGCTAATTTAATAGAATATCTGCTTGTTCCTGCTAACCACAAATCTGCATCTCCTGATAATGTAGTGCGATATCCAACAAAACCTCCTAAATCATTTAGCCAACTACCGGGTTTTGGTAAACCAAGATAATCGAAAGATAATCGGTATATTTGCGAAGGACTACTGAAACTGTTTAGGGTAAAAATGTCGCCACCACTTTGGCGGCTATTAAAAGAAAGTGCCTTGTCATTTCCAAGAGGATCGTTAACTATTACCCCGGAATGTGTAGTGTTATTTTTTCCTGTCCATTGAGAGAGATTGGATTCAAAATCTTCAAAGAAAAGAGTGGTAAAACTTGCTGCTTTAGCAGGGTTATTTTGGATAACTACCAAAGATAAAACTGCGCCAGTAGTAGCAACTAAGAATTTCTGAAACTTGTGATTCAGCATAGGTTAAAACCAGTAAAAATTACTTTCTCAATTAGTTTAGGTTCGCTTCCCTAGCTGGCGATCGATCTTGATCCAGATGTGAAGTTTTATTAAGATGACTGACAAAGATTCTCTAAATGTAGGGTCTAATCATGAATTGACCTACAAGATATAGTGTTTGGTGGGACTCGCTGCGTAAGTCCTAATTAATTTTGGCGATAGACTCCGCCAGATGAGGAAGAGTAAACTATTTTCCCTTTATCCCAAGCAAAACCACGAATTTTGCGGCTGGCTGTAACTGCTAGAGTGAGTGCTTCTTTTAGAGATTGGTTATAGGTGATTAGCTTTTCCCTAAGTAATTTGTTTTTTGGTGCTTCCAGTTGACATACAAAGAGAGTTAAACCTAACCAAGAAAAGCCGACTTTATCCCAAACGAGTTTACTTTTTAGGTTTTCAACTTCTTTGAGTTTGAGTTGAGGATAAGTACCATCTTGATTGGACTTATCTAAAATCTCGGTAATTTGCTTAGTGGCTTGCCCCCACTTTTTAATCGGTACTTCATAGTAACTAAAAGAACAAGAGAAAGTCTCATTCTTTTCTTCTATTAAAGTTTGGGCGAATAAATCGTAAGCAGATTGAAAAGGATATTCTTTTAAAGTAACTTTTTGGAAAAACTTATACCATATTTGGCGGGGCATTTGGCGGAGCGGTTGAGGTAGCTTTTCTATGTGATTGGTTAAATCTTGCAACTTTAAATGGAAGCTTTTGACATATTTTTCTGCAACTTGGCAAAGTTCCCAACGAGCTATATACTGTTTTACCATCAATAAAATTAAATCTCGTTTATGTTGAGATATTTCTTTTCGATCGACAGCTTCATCAAGGAAATAACTTGGCTGGTTATGGAAATGCGATCGCCAAGTTTTAGCAAGTAAAATATTGTCTTCTCTGAGTTTATGCCATTCATTAATTTGGTCTGGGGTAAGAAGGTCTGGTTGGAACAGATAATCGCTAGGTAAATTTTCGAGAAGTTCGGCAATTTGTTCAATTATTTCGCTATCTTTTATGTTCATTGGTATAAACATCGCCTTTTTAGTTGATCTTACTACTCTTGCATCTGCCATTTCATCCCGCCCGGAAATCAATTTCCCGGCTAATAAGGGGCGGTTTTGTTGTAAGGTAATTTGTGAAACCAAAGGGTTATCTGCTAAACCCGCCCCTACAAGTAGACTGAAGATTTTAATTGTTAAGTTAGATATTTAGTTCTCTTCAGAGGAGTTTCGCTATTAGCCTGCGAATTGATTCGCAGGCGGACGTTGCGACTGGTGCAAGATATGAGTACAAAAAATTAGTAGAAGGTAGCATCCGATCGCAAATTTACCCACTCAAACCTCATCAGGATTTATACCCAAACTTCGCAATCTTTCTGCTAATCTTTCGGCTCTTTGTTCTGCTAATTCCCTTTGTCGATCGATCTCCACATAACTAACAAACTTTTGCCCATCAGGTCGATAAAGTTGTAACTCATTTTCTACTACTGCAAACCTAATTCCTAAACGAGGACTTACCCAACCTTCCATTGAGGGAATTTCACTTAGTTCTGTTTCAGATCTTAACCATCCCTCTAAATTGCCATTGTCAGGGTCATAAACATAGTATTCTTCCACACCGTAACGTTCGTAAAACCGAAATTTATTCAGCATTTTTCCGAAACGATTGCCAGGGGAAAGCACTTCAAAAACTACTTGAGGCGCAATATTATTTTCGCGCCATTGTTGGTAGGAACCTCGATCGCCTTTTGGTCTACCAAACACTACCATTACATCAGGTGCTTGCCGAATTGTATTATTTCCTTCGACGGGATACCAAAGTAAATCACCAGCAACAAAAACATCGGGATTATCTTTAAATAGCGAGTCTAATCCCCCTTGAATTGTCACGATATAGCGGAATTGTTTAGTATTATCTGCCATTGGCTGACCGTCGCTTTCGGGGTAAAAAATCTCTGGCTGACTCAGAGGTTGAATTGGTGCTGTCATGGGATGCCGACCAAAAGCCTTACTAAAATCAAAGATAACAGTATTAATTTTTAATTGCCGATCGCAAAGAGTCTACTTGAATCTGCAAAACTATCACCTCAACAAGTTATTAATGAGCAACAAAAACATTAGCATTTACCCAGTCCCCAGTCCCCAGTCCCCAGTCCCCAGTCCCCCAAGGCAGGCTTTAGAAGCAAAACTTTACAGAGGTATTACAAAGACGGTTCAGCAGAGGTATCCACGCTCTGATAGACTTGAAAACTGTTAGAGCCAGACGAACTATTGCCTAAATAAGCCTTGGGAGGACAGACCCCGTGTTGGAAAGTACGCTCGGATTGGAGATTATTGAAGTTGTTGAACAAGCGGCGATCGCTTCTTCTCACTGGATGGGTAAAGGAGAGAAAAACACCGCTGACGAAGTGGCTGTAGAAGCCATGCGGGAACGGATGAATAAGATACACATGCGGGGTCGCATTGTCATCGGAGAAGGGGAGCGTGACGAAGCCCCCATGCTTTACATTGGTGAGGAAGTGGGTATTTGCACCCGTGAAGATGCCAAAGATTTTTGTAACCCAGATGAATTAGTCGAAATTGACATTGCTGTTGACCCCTGCGAAGGTACTAACCTAGTAGCTTATGGACAACCAGGCTCAATGGCGGTTTTAGCAATTTCCGAAAAAGGTGGTTTGTTTGCTGCGCCTGACTTCTACATGAAGAAACTGGCTGCACCTGCGGTTGCTGCTGGTCATGTAGATATTAACAAGTCAGCCACAGAAAACCTGAAAATTCTCTCGGAGTGCATGAACCGTTCCGTTGAAGAATTGGTAGTAGTAGTGATGGATCGTCCCCGTCACAAGGAGTTAATTCAGGAAATTCGCAACGCAGGCGCAAGAGTTCGTTTAATTAGCGATGGTGACGTTTCTGCGGCTATTTCCTGCGCTTTTGCGGGAACCAATATTCACTGTTTGATGGGTATTGGTGCAGCACCGGAAGGTGTAATTTCAGCGGCGGCAATGCGCTGTTTGGGTGGACACTTCCAAGGACAGCTGATTTACGATCCAGAAGTGGTGAAAACTGGCTTAATTGGTGAAAGCCGGGAAGGTAATATTGCCCGTTTGAAGGAAATGGGAATTAATGACCCTGACAAGGTTTACAATGCCGATGAACTAGCTTCTGGGGACACTGTGTTGTTCGCTGCTTGCGGGATCACTCCCGGAACTTTAATGGAAGGGGTACGCTTCTTTCACGGTGGCGCAAGAACTCAAAGCTTAGTAATTTCTACTCAGTCGAAGACGGCTCGCTTTGTCGATACAATTCACTTGTTCGATAATCCCAAGAATTTGCAATTGAAATAGTCATCAAGAAAGGGAACGGGGAATAGGGAACGGGGAAGAGTTTTTTCTTTTTCCTGGTTGCCTTTCCTGGTTTTCTGATGTCTTCGAGTCACAAGGGGAAGGGTAAAGGTAAAGATTCTTTTCTAAACTTTACCTATTCCTCTTTTATCTTGTAATATATTCGGGTTTTCTGTCTGATTTTCCAGCTGCCTGATTTTTTTAAGATAGTAGGTAATTGGTAATCAGTAATGGATAATAGATAAGAATATCAGCCAATTACCAACTACCAAATTAACAGTTAGCCGTTAGCAATTAACCATTAGCAAATGAATATTGCAGTAGTAGGGCTTAGTCACAAAACAGCACCAGTTGAAATTCGTGAAAAACTGAGCATTCCCGAAGCACAGACTGAAAGTGCGATCGCGCAACTGAAAAATTATCCTCATATTGAAGAAGTTGCGATCCTCAGCACTTGTAACCGTCTGGAAATTTACGTGGTACTCTCAGAAACCGAACAAGGTATTTCTGAAGTGCGTCAGTTTCTCTCAGACTACAGCAAATTACCAATGGGTGAACTCAGAAGACATCTGTTCATTTTGTTGCATGAAGATGCTGTCATGCACTTAATGCGGGTATCTGCTGGTTTAGATAGCTTAGTCTTGGGAGAAGGACAAATTCTCGCTCAGGTTAAAAATACCCAAAAAGTTTGTCAACAATACAAAGGTGTTGGACGAATTTTAAATCAATTGCTGAAAGCAGCAATCACTGCTGGTAAGCGAGTTCGTACTGAAACTAACATCGGTACTGGCGCTGTTTCCATTAGCTCCGCTGCTGTGGAATTAGCACAAATCAAAGCTTCCTGTTTAACTACCAGTCGGGTAACTATTTTGGGTGCTGGGAAAATGTCGCGCCTTTTGGTACAACATTTAATCAGCAAAGGAGCAACACAAATTTCTATTGTGAATCGCTCTATGCAACGTGCCCAAGAGTTAGCTAAACAGTTTTCCGAAGTGGAAATTCAGTTACATCCGCTATCAGAAATGATGTCGGCTATTGCGTCTGCTGATATCGTTTTTACTAGTACTTCTGCAACTGAACCAATTTTAAATCGCTCTAAGTTAGAGCAGGTTTTGGATGGTAGTCGTTCTTTGATGTTGTTCGATATTTCTGTACCGCGCAACGTGGCTGCTGATGTTAATGAAATTTCCCATGTTCACGCTTTTAATGTGGATGATTTGAAGGCTGTTGTGGCTCAAAATCAGGAAAGTCGCAGACAAATGGCGCAGGAAGCGGAAGCACTTTTAGAGGAAGAAGTTGCAGCTTTTGATATGTGGTGGCGCAGTTTGGAAACTGTTTCTACTATTAGCTGTTTGCGCGATAAAATGGAAACGATTCGGACTCAAGAGTTAGAAAAAGCTCTCTCTCGTTTGGGTACTGAGTTTGCAGAAAGACATCAAGAAGTAATTGAAGCGTTGACTAGGGGAATTGTGAATAAAATTCTCCACGATCCAATGGTGCAGTTACGTGCCCAACAGGATATTGAGGCGAGACGTAGAGCAATGCAATCTTTGCAATTGCTGTTTAATTTGAGTACGGAAACTCAATCGGGTGAAGCGGTATAATTGAAAACTTCAGTTAGCTGTTTAATAACCATATAATTTTAGATTTTGGGTTTCGGGTTTTTGTGGGGAAAATCTGAAATCTGAAATCTAAAATAGTTTTTAGGGGTAGAGGAGATAATTTTTAATTAGAATAGTTGAAAAAGATTATCGTTAGATCCCCCCTAACCCCCCTTAGTAAGGGGGGAACTAGATTGAAAGTCCTCTTTAGTAGAGACTATCGGTTAGATCCCCCCTCACCCCCCTTAGTAAGGGGGGGAACTAGATTGAAAGTCCTCTTTTGTGAGGGGGAAACTAGATTGAAAGTCCCCTTTTGTGAGGGGGAAACTAGATTGAAAGTCCTCTTTTGTGAGGGGGAAACTAGATTGAAAGTCCCCCTTGGTAAGGGGGATAATGGGGGATCGAAAAGGCTAAAGTTTAATTTTTTGGGCTGGAATGTAATGCAATCTAACATTGAAAAACAAAAGTCCGATCGCATTTTCCGCAAATTTGCCCAAGTGATTTTATGGTTATTGGGTTTGTGGTTGGGTGTAGAGTTATTGTGTCGGCTAATAGCAGAGGCTTTATGGTTTGCTGAGGTTGATTTTCAAGCTGCTTTTTGGATACGGTTGTTTACTCAGCTGGGTTTATGGACAATCGCTCTTTTCTCAGTAAGCTTTTTGTTGTTTAATTTAAATATTGCGGAACGCCATCGTTATCCTGCGCCTAATTCGTCATTTCCTGAACCTAGAAAAAGTCCCGTTCCAACTAACTATCCAACTAAATATAAGATGGAAGACGATCGACTTAGTTTTAGTTTAGGTTTACGTTGGCTTTTAACTTTCACAATTGGCTTAACTTTACTAGTTGGATTATTACTTTTTCATTATGCTACAGTTGCCTTCAATTATTGGCAACCAAATGTAGATGTGACTGCTGTATCTACTACGATTCCTGCACATTTTGACGGAGCTTATGTTTGGAAAAATTGGCGCAATTATAGCAATTTGCAGTTGATTTTTCTGCCTGTTGTTTCTTTGTTAATTATTATTAAAGCTAGAATTGTTTTAAAAGCGATCGCCATCCTAATCAGTTTCAGTTTGGGAATGGTTTTATCGGCGCAATGGATAAAGTTTTTAGAGTATTTCCAAGCGCAAAGTTTTCGGATTACCGATCCTTTATTTAATCGAGATATTGGCTTTTATATTTTTGGTTTACCGATTTGGGAACTATTGGAATTTTGGCTAATTGGATTATTTGGCTTTGCTTTTGTAGCTGTTGCTTTAATTTATTTACTATCAGGGAATAGCTTAAGTGAAGGAAAATTTCCTGGGTTTAATAAGGCGCAACAAAACCATTTATTGTTACTTGGCGGCGCAGTCATGCTGTGCGTAGCTTATAGTTATTGGTTGCGGCGTTATGAATTATTGTATTCAACTCAAGGGGTGGTTTACGGCGCGAGTTTTACTGATGTAACAGTTCAGTTACCAATTTATACTTTGCTGAGTTTGTTGGCAATTGCGATCGCGTTTTTACTGCTTTGGCGATCGATTTTTCCAGAAGCAGCTAAACTGAGAAAAAATCAGCAAGGAAAACGCAGTAGATATTTTTTCGTTTCTACTGGTGCGCTATTACTATTTTTAAGCTTGTTTGTGTCTTCGTTGATCTTTCCTGAAGTTGTGCAAAAATTAGTGGTTCAACCTAACGAAGTAAGCAGGGAAAGACCTTTTATTGAAAATAATATTAGATTAACTAGACAGGCATTTCAACTCGATAAAGTTGAAGTAGAAACTTTTAATCCCCAAGGTGGATTAACCGCAACTGATATTGCTAATAACGATCAAACAATTCGGAATATTCGCCTTTGGGATACCCGTCCATTGTTAGACACTAATCGACAATTACAACAATTCCGACCTTATTATAGATTTCCCAGTGCAAATATCGATCGCTACACTTTAGCAACTACACTACCCAAAGAAACCGAGAAACGACAAGTAATTCTAGCTGCTAGAGAGTTAGATTATCAAGAAGTTCCCGAACCTGCTAAAACCTGGGTAAACAAACATTTAGTTTATACTCATGGTTATGGATTTACCATGAGCCCAGTTAATATAACTGCACCGGGAGGATTACCATATTACTTCGTTAAGGATATAGGTACAGTAACAAATAGCGGCAATTTGCAAACATCAGATCCGCTAATTCGTTACAGTATTCCTACTAGTAATCCGCGAATTTATTATGGGGAAATTTCTGATACTTATGTGATGACTAACACCAAAATTAAAGAGTTTGATTATCCCAGTGGAGATGAAAACGTTTATAATACTTACGATGGTTTGGGGGGAATTACAATTGGTGATGGTTGGCAAAAATGGGTGTTTGCTAAATATTTGAATGATTGGCAAATGTTGCTAACGGGGAATATTACTGAGCAAACTAAGGTGTTATTTCGCCGCAATATTAACGAGCGAGTGAGAGCGATCGCACCTTTTTTAAATTATGATCGAGCACCTTATTTAGTAGTAACAGATAATCCCCAAGAACCAGAGATAGCAAATAATACGAAAAACCATTTGTATTGGATTATTGATGCTTATACAACTAGCGATCGCTATCCCTATTCTGACCCAGGAGAAAATAAATTTAACTATATTAGAAACTCAGTAAAAGTAGTTGTTGATGCTTACAATGGTGATGTCAATTTTTATGTAGCTGATCCCGACGATCCAATTATTAAAAGCTTATCTGCTATCTTTCCAAAAATGTTTCAACCGCTGTATGCGATGCCTGCACCACTTCGCACTCATATTCGGTATCCGATCGATATTTACAGCATTCAATCGGAAAGATTACTCGCTTATCACATGACAGATCCCAGAGTTTTTTATAATCGGGAAGATTTATGGCAAATTCCTACAGAAATTTATGGAGGTAAACCACAGTCAGTCCAACCTTATTATTTAATCATGAAATTGCCCACTGCCAGAGAGGAAGAATTTATTTTATTACTTCCTTTTACACCTACAGCTAGAACCAACTTAATTGCTTGGTTGGCAGGTCGTTCTGATGGTCAAGAATATGGTAATTTATTACTGTATCAATTCCCCAAACAACAATTAGTTTTTGGCCCTGAACAAATCGAAGCTTTAATTAACCAAGATCCGGTAATTTCTCAGCAGATTTCCCTGTGGAATCGTCAAGGTTCAAAGGCAATTCAAGGTAATTTATTAATCATTCCGATCGAACGATCGTTACTTTATGTAGAACCACTTTATTTAGAAGCAGAACAAAATAGTGTACCAACTTTAGTGCGGGTAATTGTTGCTTATGAAAACCGCATTGTCATGGCAGAAACTTTAGAACAAGCATTGAATGCAATTTTCCAACCTAAACAACCAACTACCGCACCTATTGTTCGTCCGGTGGAAACTGTACCGTCAGAAAGTGTTCAATAATTAATTAAGTAGGTGTAAATAAATAAAGTAATAATAGTTATTTAAGGATGGGGCAGGCAGGATGCCCGCCCCACAAGAGTTTTCACTTTATTTATATCTACCTACTTATTACTTACTAACAATAATTGTCACGCCACTCACTCCCCAAGCGGTAAAAAATCCGCGAAATAATTCTTCACTAGCAGCACTCATTTCCCCATCTTCACCGATAATTCCCCCGGTAACTAATTTGCCGCGATCGCTCAAAAAACTCAACCGCTGTTCGCCATTTTCATCCTTCTGGATTAACAAACGACCTCTGGCCAAAATTTGACCAGCACTACTCGAAATTGCACAACGCATTGTTTATTTATTGTTCATAGTTCCTTGCTTATTTTAGAACAATCTTGCATCCAAAAAACCTGGTTTTTTTGAATGTACGTTGTTGCGCTTCAGCGCTCTTATCACAATCTTGCATCCAAAAAACCTGGTTTTTGAATGTACGTTGTTGGGGGGGAGGCGGGGTGTAAAACAAAAGTGGAGTTGGCGGGTGGGGCACCAACCACAAACCGACCGGGGGGTAAAAAAAAAAAAAAAATTTTTTTGTATAAAA